>JAUBOH010000105.1:0-17692 GCA_036700145.1 Microcoleus occultus BM001215366 | reverse complement strand
ATCTAAGGGTAAGTTTATCAGTTCGGCGGTGCGATCGACATATTCTTCTATATTTGTCATTTATTTTTCGTTGTTAGTATAGGAGTACGATCGATTATTGTATTGTAAGGGCGATCGGGCTGTCAGTTATTTTCTAGCAGTTTTTTGTATTCCTCAGATTGTCTGATATCATCTAAAAGTGATATAGGTTCATTTGGTCGATCGGGACAGAACTCTATACATATATCAATCACAGGTTTATTATACTTTAATAATCCGTCATTTTCAAAATAGCCATCTACGACTCTTCCCTGCACTCTCACTGTTCCTTCCTGCCATCCTCCAAAACCTACTTTAAGAAGTTTACAATTTACTGCGTCACCTTTCCATTGAATTTCACTGCTTCTAAAACCTACTGAATCGACCGAAATACTATTTATATCTGATTTTATACCTTGACACCAATGGTTTTTTTCCATGAAATCACATTTAACATTAACTAAAAACTTTCTCTCAAAATCTCGACTAATTTCTTCTTTAAATCTACTTACTGTAAATGTATTATTGTTGTCGAACAACAAAACATCATCATCGCGGTCTAGTATCTCATAGTTCTTATTGGATTTAAGTTTATCGTTCATTTTTTTTAACAAAATTATGTATGGTTTTTCCTATTTAATGCCATTTCAAACTATCTGAGTCAAGCTGGTAAAGAAATCAATTGACTCTCGGACTTTACCAACTCAAACACCGACAGTTTCCCGCAACTTCTCAACCGCCACATCCAGCGGAGGCAAATCAAAATCCTCAGCATCCATCAATTCCTTAACCCGATCAAAAATCTCAACCTCCGCCTCTTCCTGATCCGTCAGCTTATCATAAAAATAAGGGTCAGTAAACCACTGTTCAAACGCGATCATTAACAATCCATTAGGCGAAAGTTCAAACCGCCAATACTTAGAAACTCTGCTGTCAACCACTTCAAACAGCGGCGCCGGATTATGGATGGGATAATAGCTATAATTATCATTGCAGATGTAGTACCAAATAGTCCCTTTCCATTCTCGGATAGCATAAACAACATATTCCTTGCCTATAGTTAGTGGTAACTCAACTTTTCTAGTGTAACCGCGTGGCGGATCTATATAATTTTCAGGAAGAGATTCACCAGTCTTAGCAATACAACGAATTTTCATAACTTGATTACCTACAGATTTTTAGGCGCTGTTTTAGGATACTGTCGCTTGAACTTAAACTCCACCTCTTGAAGAGTCTGACTGTTCCTAAACCAATGGACTTGTACCGAAGCTCCATTAATTGCAAAAGCCTCAATACTTGTCATTTTATCCCAATCTTCAGGATTTCCGCCATAAACAGCAATAAGTCTCGGTGCATCCCCCAACAATCTATCTGTACCACAATGAATTACTATGCAATTACCAGCCTTAGCATCTTGCCGAAGCAATTGCTCTGGTAAATTTCTCGGATTCTCATCGGGAATAGCATCTTGATTCATAGTTTAACCGTTTCAGATGTTATTTGTCACACTGAATAAAAAATAATTTTATCAACTTCAGTTGCCGTCAGCAACTTTCCCGCCTAATTATATACCGAACCTGAGCACGTCTCCTAATTGCATCATATAAGGTAAATCAGATAATTTCAAATTCCAGATTGTGATTTTTCACAAAATCATGGCTAAAATGGTCAACTATATTGGTATCGGTCAATTCCAGATTGTAAAAATCAACAAAATCTGCATCAAAATAAGGCCCAGCGTGCCAAGTACCCACATCTAACTTAATAAAACAATTGCCAGGAATCCGAAAAGCAACAATATCGTCTAAACTCGGTTTGTCGCTATCCCCAGGAGGTGCAACAGCTATCAACCAATCCTTCCCATCCAGAGAACCCAAACACTGCGTGCATTGAACGTGTCGCGTGATTTTACCAAACTTGCGACCTTTACTTTGCAACCGCATAATGTAAAATCTAGGAATGCCATTGTCCAAATTTAACTGAGCATCCTCAACATCAAAAGATTTACCATCAACACTCGCAGAAATAACTTGACCGTAACTCCGAAAATTCTCCGATGTTATCCATTGTGCAAACAACTGCTTAATCGAAATTGATTCGCTCATAAATCCCAACATCCCTAGATTTCTCAGTACAAAAATTACCTCTCATCCCCTTCCTCTTCTTCCTTCTCTTCCTTAGCGCCCTTAGCGCCTTCGCGGTTCGTTAAAAAAATCTAATTCGCTTTCTCGATCGCCCAAAACACCATTACAATCAAAATCAGCACACCGCTGCAAAAACCGAGCCGGAATATCAGGCCTCGCCCCCCAATGCAAGTGCAGATAAGCAGCATGAACTTGATAAACTCCCCACCCTTCACCAACCGCCTCCACTTCCCCCCGCTTGCCGTACCTCCAACTGTGATAAACTGGATTAGTCGGTTCTACACTCAAGTGCGATCGATGAAACTCATGTCCGCAAACCTCATCCCCCACAACTAACACCGAAGTATCTCTCACCGCCACAGTTTCTCGATATCCCAGCGTCAAACGCTTTCCCATCTCAGCAGTAGACTGCAACACTCCCACCCCTTGCCAAGAATTGCCATCAAAGTCTACAATAGAATCGCATAAGTACATCAAACCCCCGCATTCGGCATAAGTCGGCATTCCCGCAACGATCGCACTTTTTACCGCATCCCGAATTGCAACATTACCGCTCAATTCTTTCGCAAAAACTTCGGGAAAACCACCGCCAAAATATAACCCTTGCACATTGTCAGGAAACACAGCATCATCAAGCGGACTCCAAAATACTAACTCCGCACCCAACTCTTCCAATAAATCAAAATTGTCCTGATAGTAAAAATTAAAAGCCCGATCGCGCGCCACTGCAATCCGCCCCCCAAATTTCCCATCCAAACTATTGACATCATCATTCTTTTGAGTCATAATAACCGAAGGGAGACTGTATCTACCCAAAAGTTGCTCAGACCCCTCACCTACCCCATTTGAAGTCGCCGCCAACATTGGCAAAAGTTTTTCCCAGTCAAAAGCCACAGCAGCTAAATCAGCCAGTTTATCGATCGCAGCATGAAGATTCGGCAACTCCTCAGCCGGAATCAGGCCTAAATGGCGATCGGGAATAGTCACAGCCTCATCCCTACGCAAAACCCCTAAAATAGGTAATTTGAGCGGTTCCAGAGCATCTGTCAGCAACTCCAAATGTCGATCGCTAGCCACCCGATTCAACACCAAACCAGCGAAATTAAGATTTTTGTCAAAAGATCGGAAACCGTGGGCGATCGCAGCCACAGAACCAGATAGCCGACTGCAATCTATCACCAACAATACCGGCAAGTTCAGTAAAGCAGCAACATGAGCCGTAGAAGCAAACGAAAAATCGTAGTTGAACTCTTCTTCATTCCCCCCTTGGGGGGGGCAGGGGGGGGTTGACTTTTGGGATGTGTAGGGTGGGGTTGACTTTTGGGATATGTAGGGGAGGCTTGACTTCTTCCTTCTAGACAAACCATCAAATAAACCCATCACCCCTTCAACTAAGGCACAATCAACATCTTGAATATGACGCAAAAAACATTTTTGCACGTAAGATTCAGAGGTCAATATTGCATCTAAATTCCGACAGGGGCGGCCAGTGACAAAAGCATGAAACATCGGATCTATGTAATCCGGGCCTACCTTAAAAGATTGAACATTCAAGCCACGTCGGATTAAATAAGCTAAAAGGGCGATCGTTACAGTAGTCTTTCCCGCACCGCTACGTTCACCAGCAATTACTAAAGCCATAGTTCTAGATTATTCACAAAGAATACATATTTAACGAACCGCGAAGACGCGAAAGGCGCGAAGGAAGAAAAGAGAAGAAGAAAGAAAAGATAAGAAAGTAGGGCAGGTAATGTCTGCCTACTAACTGTTAATTTGTTATTCCTTCTTCCTTCTTCCTTCTTCCTTCTTCCCTCAATTAGCCAACTTCAGCAATTGAGCCGTCACCGTCAAACTTTCCTCATAGAGCACATCCCGACCCCAACTCTGCAAGTGCTGGCCCAGTAACTGTTCCGTCACTTGGTCAAGCAAAGGAGTTACTTGGTTAAATCGATCGGTCTGAGCGCCGCCTTTTGTTTCCATCCGCATACAGCCGCCCGCTTCCGAACACAGCACCGTACCGCAGTCAGCATTCTCGTTCGTAGAATTCAAACGCAGAGCAATCAAATCGCCCGGGACATCACCACTATCAGCAGTCGGAATAGCAGCTAACTCGGCTTCCACAACTCGTTCGTCCGCACCGAGGAATTTAATTCGCTTGATTTGGTAGTCGCCCTCCTCCTGCTTGAAAGCAACCGGCCGCCACTGAAGTCGGCTGGCCAGCCAGCCCAAATACATCAGCGCTTGAGTAGAATTGCCGCGTTCGTAATCGATCGTCACCCGATCGATTTCTCCAATTGCAGCGCGACGTTCTGGGGCGTCAAAAGCCTCAGCAGCCAATTCTTGCCACGCGGCCAGCCGGCGCCAATTCAGATCCGCGATCGGAATTCCCTCAAGAATTAGACTTTGCATCAACAGCAATTCAGTTTCAGACTCGGTAAAGCAGCTAGAATCGATAATCACAGAACTGCTAGTTGCCGCCAACCGCTGGAACAAATCTCGATCGGCATCCGGCGTCGCCTTCCACCACAACAACTTTGGTAAATCCGCGATCATCAGCGCAGCCACGATACCGCTCACCCGTTCCAGAGCCGCTTCCGTACCCCGGAGCGTAATATACTCGCAACAAATCAGATTGCCACTGCCGCCCTTGTGAACCGGACAATAAGCAGCTACTTGAGCCTGAACCCCCGTATCTTCCCCCGCCGTCGGACACAGAGCAATAATTCGGCACGGGTTCGCAGCAACAATCGCGTCAGCTACAGCGGAACCTCCTGAACCGAAACCCGTTGGACCCAACTTGCTGCCATTTGAATTTTTGCGAGCCACTTCTTCCCGCAAAGTGGCGAGCAATTCAGCATTAGGTTTGCCAGTTCTCGGCAAGCCGTAAGCTTTTTGAGCAGCCCTGATGCTAGATGCGGTCATCGGCCCGGTAATGCCATCGATGGGCCCATCGTAAAAACCCACATCCGCTAATAGCTGCTGAGTTTCTTCCGGCTCGTAGACTACAAAAGTAAAAGTTGTTGCCCTAGTGGCGCTCGGAACATCGCCCTTCGACCCAGATTCTCTGTAACTTTCCCAAATTTGAGCTAATTCAGCTTCTATTTGGTCGATCGAAACATCTTTAGGACTTTGCAACGAAACTAGAGGTGGAGCTTTCATCGGTGTCATAATCATCGGTTTTTTCTCCTTTGTTATTTGTCTGTTGACTGTTGACTGTTGACTGTTGTTATTAGTTACCGATGCCCGATGCCCGATGCCCGATGCCCGATGCCCGATGCCCGATGCCCAATAACTCTTAAAGTCTTCGCCACTTGCGGCCGTCTCGATTAATTAGCAATTCTGCCTCCGCAGGCTCCCAAGTACCCGCTTCATACTGAGGCACCAGTGCCGGATCGCTCGGTGCTTCCCAGGCCATCAACGCCGGTGTCACGATCCGCCAAGCTTCTTCCACTTCATCAGAACGAGTGAACAAAGTTTGGTCGCCCAACATACAATCAATTAACAGGCGATCGTAAGCATCGGAAGAAGTCACCCCAAAGGAAGAACCGTAACTGAAATCCATATCCACCGTCCGCGTCCGCAAATCTGGCCCCGGCATTTTCGCCTCAAACCTCAGCGAAATCCCCTCATTGGGATGCACGCGCATGGTCAAAACGTTAGGAGTAGTTTGTTGAGCGGCAGACTGAAAAATCATCAGGGGCACTTCTCGAAACTGAATCGCAATTTCGCTGACTTTTTTCGGCAATCGCTTCCCCGTACGTAGGTAGAAAGGCACCCCCTGCCAGCGCCAGTTGTCGATCGTAAACTTCATCGCTACGAAAGTTGGAGTCATGGATTGAGGATTGACTCCTGGTTCCGTGCGGTATCCGGGCACTGGTTTGCCCTTCATCCAGCCTGCCGAATACTGGCCGCGAATCGCAGAATTCTCTAAGTTATGTAAGTCAGCTAAGCGTGTTGCTTGCAGAACTTTCATCTTTTCGGTACGGATACTATCAGCATCTAGGGAGTTTGGCGCTTCCATCGCTGTCAGACAAAAAATCTGCATCAAATGGTTTTGGAGCATATCCCGCAAAGCCCCAGAGGATTCGTAGTAACCGGCTCTGTCTTCTACGCCCACTGTTTCTGCAACGGTAATTTGTACGTGATCGACAAATTGGCGGTTCCACAATGGTTCAAAAATCGCATTGGCAAATCGAAACACCAGGAGATTTTGAACAGTTTCTTTGCCCAAATAATGGTCAATCCGGTAAACTTGCTGTTCTTGACAAACTTCCTGGACTACTCGATTGAGAGCTTTTGCCGAGTTCAAGTCACGACCAAAGGGTTTTTCAATAACTAAGCGATGTTTAAGCGGGTCTGCCAGCATTTTAGCTGCTCCCAATTGCCGAATCGCTTCGGGAAAGAAGTTGGGAGAAACGGAAAGATAAAATATATGGTTGCCGCGGGTTCTCCTTTGTTGGTCGAGTTCCCCTAGCAAAGCTTTGAGTTTTTGATAACTTTCGGGGTTGTCTATGTCGCCCGGACAGTAGAACAAACTCTGAGCAAAATCTTGCCAAAATTCTTCATTCCCAATCCCGCCACCAAATTCTTCGATGCCTTCGCGCATTTGCTCTCGGAAGTAATCGTGACTCCAAGGGCGACGCGCGACTCCCACCACAGTAGTTTCGGGTGGTAAGCGTCGATCGCGCTTCATCTGATAAATTGCTGGTACCAGTTTGCGCTGGGTGAGATCCCCGGAAGCTCCGAAGATTACCAGAATTTGCGGTTCTGGCACTCGTTCTTTTCGCAAACCTACCCGCAGCGGGTTTTCAAGAATTGTCACCATAGTTTATTTTGCCCCTTCTAATGCTGTCAGTCTTGCTAGTACAGCTTGATAGTTTTTTGTCATTTGCGCTAGTTGCTGGGTCAGGGAGTTGATTTGCCGTTCTATAAGACCTACCCAAAACTACCCAAGTCTAGACTTAACTGGACATTGCTAGTTTCGATGCTTACTTCCTGTTTCACCACAGTCTCAAGATGACTCTTGAGAGGTTTGTCTGCTCCACAAGCAATCTCGGTAGAACTTACCGTTTGATCCGAACGAATCGGAATATGAACTCCTTCAAACCATCGTTCGATATTTTTAGCTGCATTCAAATCTCTGTCTTCAGAATGACCACATTTAGGACATTGGTAAACGCGGCTTTTCAGTGGTATCTTATGGCGATGCACATGGCATCCAGAACAAATCTGAGAGCTGGGAAAGAAACGATCAACTAGAATTAATTGGCTAGAAAACTTCTCAGTTTTGTATTCCAATTGACGCTTAAACTCGTACATTCCACAGTCGGCAATCGCTCCTGCTAGCTTATGGTTTTTCAGGAAAGCTTTGATATGCAAATCTTCAATCTTTACGACGCTGTGGTTCTTAGCGAGGTGGTTAGTGAGTTTATGAATTGCATCTTTCCTGATATTACCAATATGAGCGTGATGCCGACATAGTAATCGAATCGCCTTTAATCGGTTCTTAGAACCTTTGACCTTGCGACTGACTGAGCGCTGTAAATATTTCATCTTTTTGCTCATCTTTCGATAAGCTTTGGGATTGGGAAATACTTTACCATCGCTGGTTACAGCCAGTTCCTTGATACCAATATCAACGCCGACAGACGGTCGATTCGCGGGTACTGCGGGTTTTTCAACTTCGTATTTGATAGCGACAAACCAACTATCGGCTTGACGGCTGATTACACAATTATGCACTGCACTAATTGGCAAAGGTTCATGCAAAAGTACCCAGCCAATTTTAGGGAGCTTGATTCGTTTTCCGTCATTACGAATTGCTGGTTTGGCTTTAGTGCCTTGCTCCAGATAAAAAGAGTCTTTAGACTTGCCTTTTTTCTTGAATTTAGGCTGTGCTGAAACTTTTTTGAAGCATCTATCCCAAGCTGTCCTCACTTCTGCTAGTGCCTGTTGAGGACTTGCTTTGGATGATTCGTAGTACCAGGGGTTGGACGGCTTAATTTCAGCAATTAACCGCTTGTGCAAGTCAATCGCACTGGGAACTTTAACCGATTTGTCGGTTTCTCGTTGTTTCAAAACATCAAGAATGATGGCATTCCCAAAGTTATAAGCGTGTCTGGCAACTCCACAGTGTTGACGGAATTGCGTCATCTGCCGATTATTCGGTTTTAATTTCGTCTTGAAAGAGAGAAGCATTTTGTTTTTAACCTCTCATGTATTTACTTGATCTCCCATAAAGCCTTGTGAGTTTCCCTGTACAATTTTTGTTCTCGGATCTCGTCAAGGGCTTTGCCGACTTCGTAAAATGTCTGAAGTCCATGTTCCACAATGAATTCCAGTTCTTGAAGCCTCGCCCGTTCCGGGATATCCAGTTGGGCGTTGCCGTCCTCGCTTTGTTGAATGGTATGAGTTGATAACATAAAATTTCCTTTCTTCCGATCGCGCTCAAAAATCAAGGATTGGGAATTTGATATTTTTTGACAAGGGAATTGTGTACGTTCGTACACAAATTTTCCATAATCTCGGCCTCGTCAATAATTGGAGACGGACAATTTCTCAGGAATCAAGAGCCACAGTGATTATGTATTATGACTCCTGAGAGTTTCTGCCCTTACCGATACCAAATCGGCTGACTACACGGGTGAGAGTTTCTGCACTTTCTCTTCCAAGGAATCCATCAGGGATTGGAACGGGCTGACGAATTTCTCAATCCCCTCCAGGAGCAAGTCTGCCATCACATTATCCAAGTTGATGTCGATATCTGGATCTTTGAGACTTTCGATCAGCGCGTAAGCTTCTGTCACGTTGTTCTCAATCCGGGGTGCGACATCGCAGTGATCGAAACAAGCTTCCACAGTGTTCGGCGGCAAAGTGTTCACCGTGTCGGGGCCGATTAATTCATCGACATACATCACATCGCTGTAGTTGGGGTTTTTGGTGCTGGTACTCGCCCACAGCAAGCGCTGCACTTCGGCTCCCTTTGCTGCTAATGCCTGCCAGCGATCGCTCGCCACAATCTCTTTATATTTCTGGTAAGCTACTTTGGCATTGGCGATCGCAATTTTTCCCTTCACCGCTTCCAGTTTGGCTTTCGTAGCAACATCAGTGACGTTTTTGAGTTTCTCGTCAATCTGGCCGTCGATGTTGATGTCGATCCGGCTCAAGAAGAAACTGGCAACAGAAGCAATATTGCTCACATCCAAACCTTTAGCCGCCCGCGCTTCCAAGCCGCGAATATAAGCCCAGAAGGTTTCGACGTAGCTGTCAACAGAGAACAGCAAAGTCACGTTAACGTTAATCCCTTCGCTGATAACTCGCTCGACTGCGGGCAGTCCTTGAGCAGTTCCCGGAATCTTAATCATCACGTTTTCTTTGCCGATCGCCTGATAATAGCGCAAGGCTTCGCTAATAGTGCTTTCTGTATCGTTGGCGATCGTCGGTGGCACTTCAATGCTGATGTAACCATCCAAACCGTTGGACTCTGCGTAAACCGGGGCGAAGATATCACAAGCGTTGCGGATATCTTCAAACACCAGAGATTCGTAAATTTCGAGTACAGATTTACCAGCCCGGATGCCAGCTTCGATATCAGCATCGTAAATGACATTGCCCGCGATCGCTTTCTCGAAAATGGCCGGATTGGATGTAATCCCTCGCAGCCCGCGACTTTCAATCATCTTTTTGAGTTCGCCAGACTCGATCAGATCCCGAGTCAAATTGTCCATCCAGATGCTCTGGCCGATTTCTTTGATTTCTAACAGGTGATTCTTCGTCGCTTCTGTCATGATCTGTAACTCCTACAATTTGATATTGGATAATTGGGAATTGAGAATTGGCAATTGGGAATTAAAACATTCTTGCTTCCTTCCCGGCGTTACATCCGTTACATCCGTTACACAATCCGTTGCCGAACTTCCTTCCCGGCGTTACATCCGTTACATCCCGTACACTGCTTTGTTGCCGAACTTCCTAACCTCCATTACATCCGTTACATCCCGTACACTGCTTTGTTGCCGAACTTCCTTCCCGGCGTTACATCCCGTACACTGCTTTGTTGCGGAACTTCCTTCACTGCTCGAGTGTTCTAGGATTGCGCGATCGATGCTTGAATAAAAGACTCAACCAGCGCGACATCTTCTTTGCTGCCAATAATCAAAGGCGTGCGCTCGTGAATTTTAGTCGGCACCACATCCAAAATGTCTTGAATACCCGTACTAGCCCGCCCGCCGGCTTGCTCGATCAAAAACGCCAAAGGAGCCGACTCGTAGAGTAAGCGCAATTTGCCATCGGGGTTTTTCACCGTTCCTGGGTACAAAAACACGCCTCCCTGAAATAAAATTCGGTGGAAATCTCCCACCAAAGCCCCTCCGTACCGGGCGGTATAGCCTTCGCTGCGGTGTACGTAGCGAATGTAATCCCGAAAAGGTTCCTCCCACTGCCAAAAGCTACCTTCATTAACACTGTAAATCGGGCCTTTGTCTGGAACCTGAATGTTTTCGGTTGCTAGAATAAACTCGCCTAAACTGGGGTCGAGGGTAAAGGAATGAACGCCCTGCCCGATCGAATAAACCAACATTGTACTGGGGCCGTAGAGTACGTAGCCGGCGGCGATTTGTTTGTGCCCGTGTTGCAGCAAATCTGAAGCAGAACCGTCTGCATCATCCCCCTCTTGCTTGCGGATGCTGAATATGGAGCCGACATTCAGATTGATGTCAAGATTGGAAGAACCGTCTATGGGATCGTAGAGCAGACTGTAACGCCCGATCGGACAATTTTCCGGAATGTAGTAGGGTTTTTCCATTTCCTCCGAAGCCAAGCGGCAAACAAGTCCGCTTTGCTGGAATACCGAGATAAACACTTCATTGGCATAGATATCCATCTTTTTGACGGATTCTCCCTGCACGTTTACAGCCCCTGTAAACCCTAAAGCATCTTCCATTAACCCGGCTCTGCTGAGCCGCCTCGCGATCAGCTTGGCCGCCAGCCCGATGCGATTCATCAGGGCACTGAGATCCTGAGCATCTGCACTAAAGCTGTGGAGTTGCTGGAGTACATGACGGGATAGAGTAGTGCAATCGCGGTCTAAGGCTTGCACCTGATCGATCGATCCCAGGCGGGTTTCTCCTGTGGGCGCTTGTACCATGATTTTGATGTCCTCCCTGTCTTGCGGCTCGCTAGTTGGGGATTTTTCAGGTGCTTGACACTTGCTCCTGAATCGGCTATGAGACCGATCGTCCCCTAACTTCTATTTTAGGGATGGTTTTGCGATCGGGCGTGGAACTTTACACGAACTTTAGATCCCCAGACAATATTGAGGAGTGCGATCGACTGTTGAGTCGGGAATTGTATTAAAAAGCACTAAATTTTTTATTGACCGCAGAGGAAGTCCGAGGGAAGAAAGAAGAAGGAAGAAAGAAAATGCAATAATAGCGATGGTTTCAGCGATTAAGAACGTCCTGACTGTCTTGGCGGTTGCTATAAGAAATTTATTGTTGAGCTGACAGAAACAAAGTCTGACGGCTAAAATTTGCCAGGGCATTCAAATGAAAAAAATTATGAAACAAGGTGCAGCGATCGATCCCACAGGACTCTACCGCTACTTGCTGTGGCGGGAGTGGGACGCCAATGCTCCCAGGGTCGTCTTTGTTATGCTCAACCCCAGTCGTGCGGATGCAAATACTGACGATCCCACACTCCGCCGATGCTTAGGCTTTGCCCGCTCTTGGGGTTGCGGTGCCATCGAAGTAGTCAATTTATTCGCTTACCGTGCCTCGCGACCAGATATTCTGCGCGTGGTATTAGATCCCGTGGGGCCTGAAAATGACCGCTATCTCCGAGAAGCTGTTGAGCGAGCTGATCGAATTATTGTGGCTTGGGGCAATCGTGGTAGCTTGAGAAACCGATACCAAACCGTTTCCCCTTGGCTAAGTAAGCGTGAAAATCTCTACTGCCTCGGAATTACCAAGAGAGGCCATCCGCGTCACCCGTTGTACGTTAGAAGCAGCACAACTCCTTTTTCTTACCCGCATTAAATCAGCTTGTATATCTTTATTAAAGATTGCACAAACTTTTTCAAAGTGACTATTGATTCAATTCTTCCTTAAATTAACTGCGCCGAAAAATTAGCAAGATGAATATTATTGGTCACGGCATAGACATTATTGAAATCAAAGACATCAGAAAACTAATAGAAGGGTCAGGGGAGCATTTTGAAAGGCGATGCTTTACAGTAACAGAGTGCAGTGGTGCAGGCTCCAATCCCAATCGCATCCAATATTTTGCAGGTCGTTTTGCAGCTAAAGAGGCAGTGCTTAAAGCTATTGGTACGGGGTGGAGTCAGGGAATTTCATGGACTGATATTGAAATCCAACGTTTGCCAACAGGTAGACCATCAGTAATGCTGTATGGCAGATGTCAAGAAATCGCAGCAGAACTCGGCATTACCACCTGGTTTTTGAGCATAAGCCATACGCCATCATATGCAGTAGCCAGTGCCATTGCTGTTGGTTAAATATCCACTCAATCATAGCTTTCGATAGCTGCTTCCAGCTATAAAATTTGTTATTTTTCTTGATAGGTTATGGAACGTGTGTTGATGTCAACAACAACAGTTCCCCCTCGATTTGTTTCCACCTGCCGCCAGACTTCGTAGCCCGTAATAATAGCCTTCTCCCAATCGCCCAGCGAACACTGAGCAACTTCTAAGTGCGAACTCATATTTTTGATAGTTTTCAGTAGTTGGTCATCAAGAGCGACAACTCCTTCTAAAAAATTGTGATCCTTAGCATAGCTGAATACGAGAGCTGACAAGCCTTCCTCAATAGCTATTGCTCGCCCTCCATCTTCTACTTCGTCAATGCGGGGATTGCTTTTGCGCTTGAGTTTTAGGTTGCTGCGGATGACGGGTGACCAACCCAACACTGCAACATAAGAAAGATGAAAAATGTCGTGAAAGCGGTAGCCATCGCTGGAATAAGAGTTGTCACTGAGGTCATTTCCAATCTGTTGTCCGTCGATAAATGCCCTCATTTTAACTGAGTTATTTTGGTTCACTTCAGTAATCTCGACTATAAAATGCCGTGGCAAACATTCGTTTTCAGGAAAGCCACCATCGAATATGTATCCAGTAGTGCTGATATCTGTCTGTAATGAATCTCTCCATCCCCAACGAGCGCGACACTTTTCAATATTACCTTTTGCAACTTTTTCCAAATCTAGATCGAATTTGCTTGCCACGTTGGCAACATACCAAAGCAAATCTCCTAACTCTTCTGCAATTGTCTCTTTGAAAAGTTTGTGGGCATCTCCATCTCGAAGGTGTTTTTTGTACTCAGTGAGAAGCGAACCTGATTCACCTGCCAAACCAAGTAGGGGAACGATAATTCCGTGTTCGTTTTTGGTAGGAACTTGATCCGTCTTCAGCGCCTGTTCTTGATACTGGTGAAAATCCATACTTCACTCCTTGAGATTCTATTTTGATTTAAACTGAGTGTCAGCTTTGGTGGCTCTATATTCTTCAATAGCCTGGTTAATTCCCCACTTCGGTGGATACCAGTAATCGACAGGTTTCGTGTTAGCTGAGTATTTCTGCTTAATGCGAGTGCGACCGGATATTCCAGCAATATCGGGATGTTTCATCCGAGCATACTTATCGACTTCGCAGAACAGATTTTGGCAATCAATAAGTTGTAGATTTCGTCCCCATAGGGACTTAAAATTAAGTCCCAATCGCTCAAACTCGGATTCTTGAGTATCTGCCATAAACTTGATAATTTCAGGTTCATTCAATCCGCCTAAGTCAAGAAAACATTTGCGGATGCCGTCGAGCGCTCCTGGCCCAGGAATTACAAAATCCATCTCGCTAAAGTTGGTAATCTTGCTATAGTTAACATCCGTAATAAATTGGTAAGCTAAAAAATCGCCAAGGGTTGGATAGTCGCGCAGCAGATCGAATGCCTTGTGCATATTCGGTGCATCTGCGAGCTTATAAGGCAATTCGTCAGCCATCATCAGCTCTATCAATTTCAGGTGATTCCGATGCTTGGTAGTGTGTCCAAGAATGTTTCCTCCTGATGGCATGATGTATGCGCCAGAATAGATTGTCTGCTCTGACTTCATGGCTTCTGTGAGAATTAGATCGTAGCGATCAAATGAATATTCACCGTAAATTATGGAACCAATTTTGTTCTCTAAAAGCTGCCAAGTTTCGATTTTGTTGAACAATTTGAATATCATAATCCTGAAAAATACTTCGTTGCTTGAAGCAGGAAGGTCATCCCGGTAAATGACATTGCGTATTAGGTACTGGCTTGTGCGATCGGATGCTCTATAGGCATTGGTAAATTTGTATGTGGAAAGGATGCGATCGTCAGTCCAAGGTATTTGGGCCTTCTCTAATTTTTTGAAGAATATCTTCTGCCTTTCGGCGGCAAATCGCCAGTAACTATCGAAGACAACGGTAGGCTTGGTAGGCAGAATGTGCGAGATTATTGTCGGAGCATATCTGGGTTTTTCTCCATAATCACCAAGTTCAAAACTTAGTTGTTTGGTGTGTAGAGTGACATTATTTGCATCGGCTTGGTTTGAGCGTTTGTTTATCATATTAAATCCGCATGGATTTCTGTGCGATCGCTCTTAATTATACTACCTGACGTGCAACTTTTTTTAGTTCATCTAGAGTGGTCGAAGTTTTGTTAACATTGTCTATTTTTGCTACACCAATAAAGCAGTTCATACGCTCGAAGCTTATTCCCATTTCATGAGCCATGAAATCTCCCAGCCTGCACAAACCTAAGTAATTACCATAGGCTTTATTAAACAACTGTTGAGTAGCATAAAAAGCGTTCAAAATCAAGCTTTTTTTCTGTGGTATAAAGCTGACGTGTTGGAGACAAGGAAAGCCAAGTCGTGGATCGTGAACATGGTCTCGTGCTGGATCAAAAATCGAGGCTTGAAACATCGATCTTCTAACTCCTGAACGTGACTTGTACTGAGAAATAATGTATTCGAGCTGGTTGCCATTATTAGGTCCAGAACCATAGGAGATCAATCTTTCAAAGTAAATACCGCGCTTATTTTTATGGGGTTCTAGAGCCTTGTATCTAGGAAGAGTATTGAGATAAATCTCAAATAGTTTCTTTCGATCTTGCTGAGATAGTCGCCATAGAGATCTAGGAAAGATTGTGTCCGCAACAGTATGAACTTGCTGGTCACCTGTAGCAGTGAGACAACGGTCAAGAGTATCTCGAATAGCTTGGTCTTCGTTAGGCATACCATTGGTAAAATCCGTTAATGTTATTAAAAGAGGTGAAATTTCTTTGCCGGGATTATCAATGATATGGAGGAATGCACGACTCCAAGCATGGGAGAGATTTGTTTCTTCAATAATCAGAGGTGAACTACTACTCATCTTCTGGTTCCTCAAGGTGTCGATATTGACTCAAACCAACGAATTGATGGCGGGAAACGCGAACAAATACTGCCCATTTTGTATCGCGACAGTAGACGCGGACGATGCCGGGACGTGTAGCTCGAAAAAGACGACCATCTGGATGTTCTTGTTGAAAAGTAATAGTCTGATTAGCTGCCTCTGCGCTGCTTGGCAATAACAGTTGACTTCCAACTTCGGCATCAATGGTAGGAATTGACCAGTGTTCGTCAGCAATAATTAATGGCTCGGAAGATGGGTATCCTAGTATCTTTTGTCGGATATCTTTGGGCTTAACTTTGAGAAGTGATAAAGCTTGTGTTCGATCGAGCATTTTTATGGCATAAGTCATATGCTTGATTAAAGTCTCATACCCAACACCAAAATAGCAGGCGATCGTAAAAATCTGAATTGGTGTTGCACAAGCAACATTCCATCCGCGAGAAACAAAGGCTTTTCGCACCCCCAAAGTTGGCATTAGCAAGAAACCTGCAAAGGAATCAACCAGAAACTCATCTGGATTAAAATCCTTATATTTTTCTGAGTCTTCTATCAGCTCATCGACTCTTAAACCGTGTCCAAAAATGTGGTGCCCTAGTTCGTGAGCGCAAGTAAATCCCCGTCGCGGGAAGGGTCGCAGTGCAGAAAGAAATATTAAGGGCTTTTCTTCTTTGTAATACATCCCTTCCATGCTGCTGATGTCAACAAACCTGACTTTGATATTAAGCTGGTCACACAAACCATAAATACAGAGCGGGCTTATGAGATCGAAACCAGTTTGCCTCCGCACATCTATTGATTTGCACATGGCTTTTTGAGCCAAAGTTTGTCTTTCGCGTTTCGTATTGAAGTAAGTAATTTTATTGATCACACTTTTTCTCCTCCACTTCGCATTGAGGCAAGAATTGTTAAAAGTCTGTCGAGGTCTTCTGGTTTCAACTTTTGAAGTTCTCTGGCTGCAAGCTGAAGTTTGTTATCGCGGACATCAACTTTTTCTGCTCCTTCACCTATTAGCCACGATACACTCACGTCAAAAATCTCAGCAAGTTTTGCCATCTCTTCTGCTGAAACGCTTCTATTGCCAGCTTCTATCTCTGAAACGGAGGGTCGGTGAAGACTCAACATCTTGGCTACCTGAGCCTGCGAGAGACCGGCCATTTTACGAGCTTCACGAATGCGGTTCGCGATAATTGCTTTTTTTTTATCTGTATGACTCATATTTAAGTCTCTCCTTTATTCACGCTCTCGCAGACTATAGCTGCTGATTCGCTGATGGTAAGTTGTCGCTTGCCATCTTCCGAGAGAAAGATGTTTTTGTTGTTAGGTATATTCACGTTAAGTGTGCTAGCAAGCATACCGATCGCGACAGGGCAGATCAGACTGTCAAACCCCTCAAGATTAGTAAGGGGACAGGTTGTTCCCCTAATTTGACTTCCGTCGTATCCACTGTCCCTTTGGATTTCCTGAAGCACCTCTATGAGCTTTGCCTCCACATCTTTTGGGTTCATGATGCGACCGTTTTCTTACTTTATGTAAGATATTCTTACATACACGCTTGTAGGTTGTCAAGCGCAGGTGGTGGAGAATTTTTAAGATGCGTTTACCCGAAAGCGTACACACCTTACGACTAATTAAACGGAGATTTGCGCGCCTTGAGTATCGATCGCGATCGCCCTTACATCAGCCTTCACCCCAAACTCCTCCCAAGCAGCCGCCATCGCTTTCTCAACCGCATCAACATTAGTAGCATCCGTTAAAGCCAAAAGCGTCGGCCCGGCACCGCTAATTACCATTCCATAAGCCCCTGCATTCAACGCAGCTTCTTGCACAGCTTCATATCCCTGAATCAGCGATCGCCGATAAGGCTGGTGAATTTTGTCTTGGAGGGCGCAGCGCAGCCAATCTCGATCGCCCGCACTCAAAGCCCGCACCAGCAAACCCAGGTGTGCGGCATTGAAAATCGCATCAGCCCTGCTGTAATCTGCGGGCAAAACTTGTCGCGCTTCGGCTGTGGAAAGTTCAAAATCGGGAATCGCTACCACGGGTACAATATCAGGATGCCAGGGAATGTCGCAAATTTGCCAAGCACCCCCCCCCTGCC
>JAUBOH010000104.1:8820-17998 GCA_036700145.1 Microcoleus occultus BM001215366 | reverse complement strand
GGCAGTGCCGTGTCCCTACCCATTAATTGTAGGGACACGGCACTGCCGTGTCCTCCGTTTATATCTTAAACTAAAGGCAAAATAGCCTACCGATTAATCTTATTAGGAGTTGCAAGTGCCACAGTTCCGTAAACCGAAATCCCCGACTCTTTCAAGGTTTTAATTGCCGACTTAACCGTAGTACCGCTAGTGTAAATATCATCAACTAACAGCACTCGATCGCGCGGGCGACGGCGGCGAAAATCTTTCCCCAAACTTAAAGCATTTTCCATTTCCGCTTGCCGCTGCTGTGCTGTCAGAGCGAATAAAGCCTGAGTATTTTTCACCCGCTCCAAACCGTGCCGCTGCAAAGGTAAACCAGTCAACTCACAAAAACTTTCAGCCAAAAGTTCCGCCTGGTTAAAACCACGCTGCTTGAGCTTTTCTTGGTGCAGGGGAATCGGTACAACTGTTAAATTGTCAATAGCTAACTCGGGAAAACTCAGCCAAGCTTCCGCCAGCCAGCCGCCGAGAGGTTTGGCTAATTGGGTATTCCCGTCATATTTCAAAGCTGCGATCGCCCTTTTGAGAGTCCCGCCGTACTCGCCCCACACAAAAACACGCTGCTGTGAATGCCAAAATCTACCGGGATCGGCTAACTGACATCGCTGAAGTTGCTTGTGGCAGTACGGACAAAACTCTCCGGCGGTCGATCGCTGACAAAGAGGACAGTTAGACTTAAGAAATAGATTGAGAAAAGATTTGACTAATCCCGTCCATTGTCGCTTGTTCATCCTAAAATTGTGGTAAGTGATTAATGGGAAAAACTATCAAAATTAAATCAGTTTCCAAGGACAGGAAAGCAGCGTGAAAAACCTCTACTGGCTAGACAAAATTCAACCTTCAGACCGAGATGCAGTAGGAGAAAAAGCATTTTACTTGAGCTGTTTGCTCGCCCAAAATCATCCCGTTGTACCGGGTTTTGTCGTACCGGCTAAAACATTTTGGCAGTTTTTAGAGTCGATCGACTGGCTAGAACCGCTGTTTGCTGACTGGCCGCACTCTTCCCTCCACTTGAATGTCGATGAACCCAGACAACTGCAATCGATCGCCCGCAGCATCCGCCACCAAATCCTCGCCACCAAACTGCCAGATTCACTGCTTTCCACCCTAGAGTCTGCTGTTGGTCAACTAAACTCAAACATCAATTCCCAAGCCTTAATTTTTCGCCCTTCCCTGACTTCCTGGAACCCGAAAACAGCCGGAATCCTGGAATCTCACGCAGTACGTGCAGAACCAGAAGCCATTGAAGCCGGACTCAAACGAGCTTGGGCAGAACTATTTAGAGCTCGAAGTCTATTTTACTGGCAGCGGTGCGGGCTGAAGGTACAACAAATCAATCCCGCAGTTTTGGTGCAGCCGATCGCCAGCGTGATCGCCTCCGGCGATGTGAAAACTAACGCGGGTGCAGCGTGGGAAATCCAAGCCACCTGTGGTTTAGGAATGTCCCTCGCTAGGGGAGAAACCATCCCCGATTACTATCAAGTGCAGCCGGAAACAGACGCGGTAAAATTCCAGCGGCTCGGTTACAAAACATTAGCATACAATCTCAAAGCCAGCGACGCATCACCGCAAGAAAAACCGCATAATGGCAATTGGGCTGCTTTCCCACTTCCCGATTCTGCATTTCTAATTCCTGATTTTGCTGACAGTTTCGTGGAAGTTTTGGCGCTGGGAGAGACAGCACAAACTGAATACGTTTTAGAGGAATCGCAACTGCAAAAAATCCTTGAATTGAGTAAAAAAGCGAGCGCAGAATTTGACTGTGATTTAATCTTGGACTGGACACTAAACCAGACAGCCAACAGCGACGAACCGCAGTTTTATTTTACTCAAGTTCGTCTTTTGAAAGGGGAAAAAGTTGCGGCGATACGGGAAAACTCGATCGCCAAGCCCCGAACTTCTGCGATCCTCAGAGGTTTAGCAGCCGCATCAGGAAAAGCCGAAGCAATTGCCCAAGTTATGACTAATTTCCACCCAGAAAACGCCGAATTCTTAGCCGGAGGCATTTTGGTAGCCCGGACAATCGAGCCGAATTGGCTGCCTTGGCTGAAAGTTGCAGCAGGGGTAGTTGCGGAACAAGGAGGCATGACAGCCCACGGCGCTATTTTAGCGAGAGAATTGGGGATTCCCGCCGTTGTGGGAGTTGTTGGGGCGACTCGGGCGATCGAGACAGGCGATTGGGTGTTGGTAGACGGTGATAGCGGAGAAGTTTTTGCCACCGCCGAACCAGAGGCGATCGACAAACCAGATAGCAACCAGCTTCGAGACACAGCAACAAATGCAGATATTTACAGTACAGCCGCAAAAATGTCAATAGCCAACTATCAACTTTCTAGCTCAGATCGATCGTCCAATCCCGGGTCTAAATCTCGACGGGCTGAGTCTGGCTCAGATGTTTGGGGCGCGCCAACGGCTACTCAACTGCTAGTTAATGTCAGCCAAACAAGTTCGATCGACCGCCTCCAAAATCTGCCAATAGACGGCATCGGATTACTGCGATCGGAATTAATGGCATTGGAAGCCTTGGACTGTCAAAACCCCAAAGTTTGGCTGCAAGAGGGCCGCCAATCGGAATTTGTCTCGCGCATGGCGGATTGCCTCAGTTTATTTGCAGCAGCCGTTTCGCCACAGCCGATATTTTATCGTTCTCTCGATTTGCGCGAATCAGATGCCTGCGGCAGTTTCAGTTATACCTTTGAACCGGAGTTATTTGATTGGGAACTGTGCGTACTTAAAAAAGTCTGTGAATCAGGCTATAAAAATGTTAATTTAATTTTGCCTTTTGTGCGTTCTGTTGAGGAGTTTGTCTACTGCCGCCAGCGCTTAGAAACAATTTGGGAAAACCGACCTGCCCAGTTTCAACTGTGGATCATGGCGGAAGTTCCTTCGGTGTTATTTTTATTGCCAGATTACGTAAAAGCCGGGGTTCAAGGAATTTCCATCGGCACCAACGATTTAACTCAATTTCTGTTAGGCATTCACCGCAACTCCGAACAGGTAGCAAGTGGTTTCAACGGGCGCGATCGAGCAGTGATGAGGGCGATCGAACAATTAATCAAACAGGCCCGGGCCGCCGGCATTCCTTGCTCGATCTGCGGCGACGCTCCAGCATTGTATCCCGATACAGTTGAATCCTTGGTGCGCTGGGGGATTTCGTCTATTTCGGTCAATGTCGATGCTGCAGAACAAACTTGCAGGGCGATCGCCCGCGCCGAACAGCGCCTGCTCCTAGAAGCAGCTCGAACGATAATTAACAATTAACCAGTCCCGGACGCACTTTACCTCACAAACCCGGTTTATAGTCTAAATCATACCTTTGGCAAGCAGCCACCCGCTCTAAAACCGGGTTCTTAGATACCCCTGCATCCAAAACTATTACCTACAAAAACCCAGTTTTAGAGTAGGGAAACGGCACTGCCGTGTCCTATTTTGCCACCAAACGTCACACCTGAATCAACACGGCGCGATGTCTCGCGCCGGACACGGCAGTGCCGTGTCCCTACACGTATGAATGAGGGAAACGGCTATTGCTGTTATTGATTCTTCCCTCTTCCTTCTTCCCTCTTCCTTCTTCCTTCTTCCTTCCACTAGCATCCCATTTTCAAGCTAGGATAGAAATATCATCAACACTTGACCCGGACGTACAAACAGTGAAATCAAAAATTATTGCAACCGCAGCAATACTTGCCGCCCTCGGCTGTCTGCATCCCCATCCAGCATTATCTCAACCTGCAACTGACGGCGGCACAAAACCCGGATTCTGGCAACCTCAAGCGCAAGTTGACAATACTCGCAACATTACCCTCAGACTGTTAAATGAAACCGGATTAAACCTAGAATACGGTCAATCAGGTGTCGGCTTGTCATCCTTGCCCGTCGGAGCCAGCAAAAACATCATGGTTCGCGTCAGCAACCGCACCGGCGACATTGCCAATATTCCGATTAATGTCAAAGGAGGAACCACAACTTTGAAATACGACTATAACGTTGACTCTCAGAAAAACATTGTGACGATTCGCATCACCACATCAGACGGTCGCACTAGGCAAGACCGGTCAGTTTATATTGATGAAAAAGGGCGAATTTACTCTTTCTAAGACAGACGCTCATCAACCCGGTTTCTCCTAATAAATCTTGGTTTGAGCAGCGAGGTATCCGGGAAGAAATCGGGTTTTTCAACTCCCGTGCATAAATTATGTCTCATATCATGTCCGGCAGGATTCGGACTTGCATGAATTTTGTATGGGAGCACTTCACTAACAATAATTGCCTGTAATCTACAATATAATAAACCCGCCCCCCCCCGATACAAGTCGGATGCTACTGGAGGTGATATCAAAAAGTATGAATCAAGTGCAGCCCATTTCTATCGGAGGCCTTTACCAAGTGTGTACGGGCGTTGCCGATGCTGTGCCACAACTTCAATATGGGGAGGAATGTGGATATCGCATCGGTTAAATCGAAGAATTACCGGCATCCGCAGCTCGCCAATTATATTGAGTTAGTTCAAAAGTGCGATCGCTTCGACTCGATCGCCAAAATGCAAATTCCTGTAAAGAGTCGATGTTTTTGTGCAGCGGATTTGACAAAAGCATCTCCAATATCAACTGCTGCTAGCAATTCGGCGCTAGTTGCGCTTTTGCTATCAGGTGCGTTCCGAGAAGATGTCAACCGCCGCAGCGCGAACTAATATCCGCTGTTCCTATTGATACCGGCGCCTCGATTTCCCTCTTCTTTCGGTTTGGCTTTGTTTACTCGCAAGGGACGCCCCATCCACTCTGCACCGTCTAATGCGCCGATCGCAGCGTCTTCTTGGGCATCCTCCATCATCTCAACAAATGCAAAACCGCGCATCCGACCGGTTTCCCTGTCGGTAGGTAAGACAACTCGTTGGACAGTGCCGTATTCTGCGAATACTGCTTTCAGGTCTTCTTCGGTGGCGCGGTAAGACAGATTTCCAATGTAGATAGTCATGTCGATCGAACTGAACTGGTTTTGCTACATATAATAACCTGTTAATTTGACTCTCAAGTGCCATTGGGCTTACAACTCGGCAATCGCATCAGACTAAAAGGGTTTGCCGCACGCGACTTACCCTTTGTACTGACTGCAATAGTTAGTGCTTTTCCTTAGTCGATCGAGATTGACTGAGGCCCCGTGCTTTTATTACCGTTGGTGGCTTCGGCTGTGGGTGCAGTGTATGATGTTGAACCGGCTTGCTCGTCGATCCAGCTTCTAACGGGCTCTTCGTGAAGGTTGAGTCGAAGCAGGCCAGAAAAAAATCCGCCCGCGAAGGCGATCGGCTGTTGGATCAATTCTTTGACCACTGGGATGAGTTCGTCGAGGAACATTCAAGAGTCTCCTTGTGCTGCTGGGGTTCTACCTTAACTGTACCGTTTGTATTGCGATGCTGGCAGCGGGCTACAAAAAACTCTGTTAAGAGCGCTGGTACAAGATGCGCGATCGGGCAATTTGCACCAGCGATGGCCTACAATGTTAATCGATTTGCTTGAAAAACTTTATGTGCCGTTTGCTTGGCTACCTCGGCGGGCCGATTTTACTCGATGCTATTCTGTACAAGCCGGAACATTCCCTAATTGTGCAGAGTTACGAGCCCCGCCTCATGACTTCTGGCGTGGTCAATGCTGACGGTTTTGGTATTGGTTGGTATCACCCGCACCTCGATACTGACCCGTTTACTTATAAAAATGTACAGCCAATTTGGAGCGACATTAACCTGCCGAGTATCAGTCGATATGTTGAATCCGGCTGCGCGATCGCATACGTTCGCAGTGCAACTTCAGGACAAGCTCTAGATTTGAGCAACTCTGGGCCGTTTCAGAACGATCGCCTGTTGTTCGTACACAACGGCTTCGTGGAGAACTTTCGGAAAACTCTTTACAGACCAATTCGCGATCGGCTCAGCGATACCGTTTATCAGTCAATTAACGGCACTACAGATTCAGAGCATATCTTCGGCTTGTTTGTCAATGAATTAACAGCCGCAAATCTGACTCTAGAAGCCGCTTTGCACAACTCGCTGAAAACTTTGGCAGAGCTAGCAAACGCTCAGCAAGTAGAATTTTCAGCTAATATCATTATCAGCGACGGACATCAGCTCGTTGCCTCTCGCTTTGCTTCCCAAAAAGCTCCTCCTTCGCTTTATTGGCTGCGGGACGATCCAACTTTCCCGAATTCTGTCATCATTGCTTCTGAACCTTTATTTGCTGCCAATTGGCACGAGTGTCCAGTCCAGAGCATTATCAGTACGGGAGCAGACGGTGATATCCAAATCTATCCAATCTTGTAGAGAGGCAATTTATCGCGATTTGCAAAAGTGTCGCAGCGGGACTTTCAAGCTATTTACAGGCATCGATAACAATACTTTCTGCCGCCTGGCTCATCCAGATTTCAGTCCGGTTGGCTGGCACTTAGGTCACATTGCTTATACTGAGGATTTGTGGCTGTTGCAGCGGTGTGCTGGGTTGAAGCCAGTCTTTCCTGAGTATCACCAACTGTTTGCTGCTGATATTTTGCCGAAAAAACAACGGGTTTTTCTGCCGGCGTTCCCAGAAGTTGAATTGTATCTGGATGCGGTGAGAAAAAAGGTGTTAGATTATTTGGAAGTAGCGCCGATCGACCAGCAAGAACGTCTCTGGCGGTTTATGATTCAGCACGAAAGCCAGCACTGCGAAACTGTTGCTTTCGTCTTGCAAATGCAGCAGCAGGAGAAGAGAAATGGAAGTCGAGAAATGGAAGTCGAGAAATGGAAGTCGGAAGAAGCAATATTAATCCCCAATTCCCAATTCCCGATGCCCCATGCCCCATGCCCCATGCCCAATTCGGCGATTGAAATTCCGGGCGGCGAATTTTATATGGGAAGCGATGCTGCTGAGGCTTTGGATAACGAGCGATCGCGCCACCTGTGTTATTTAGAAGCATACTCGATCGACCGCTACCCCGTCACTTGCGGTCAATACCGAGATTTCATGGAATCCGGCGGCTATCAAAACCCTGATTGGTGGTCAGCGGATGGCTGGAAATGGCTGCAGGGCGAAGGGGTCGATCGACCCCTTTACTGGTCAGAAAATCCAGCTTTCAACAACCATCCAGTTTGCGGTGTCAGTTGGTACGAAGCCGAAGCTTACTGCAACTTCACCGGCAAGCGTTTACCATCGGAAGCCGAATGGGAAAAAGCTGCCAGTTGGAATGCCACAAATCAAACATATCGCATCTATCCTTGGGGAGAATCACAGCCAAATGCCAGCCTGTGCAATCACGGCAATCATATTGCCAATACCTCGCCAGTTGACGCTTTTGGCAAAGGAACGAGTGCCGCCGGCTGCTGCGATATGTTGGGCAATGTTTGGGAATGGACTGCTTCAACCTTTGAGGCTTATCCGGGATTTGAAAGTTATCCTTACAGGGGATATTCTGAAGTTTATTTTGATGGAGAACACCGGGTTTTAAAAGGCGGGAGTTGGGCGACTTTTCCTCATGCACTGCGATCGAGCTTTCGGAATTGGTACTATCCGGGCGTGCGGCAAATTATCGCTGGTTTCCGCTGCGCTAAATAGTTAGCTATGCAATTATAACCGCAATCAAATAGGTTCGTAGTGAGGACTTTAGTCCTTTGAATTTCCAGAGGACTAAAGTCCGAACGATCGAACTTAATCGCGGTTATTTTACAGACAGCATATAAATTATTGGATAGGGAATTTGGAAGAAATTTGTTTGCAAAATGCCCAACTTTTTCCTAAGTAAAAATATCAAGCCCAAAAAGTTTGGTGAATTATTTGATAATTTTAGTTGATAATTTTTAAGTTTTAATTTGTGGAGGCGATCGCCCCGAGGGTGAGACAATACAGAACGGAGATCGGGCTGAAAAATCTGACTTGAGCGCGATATTTGGCAACGCGGCTGTGTGCTATACCCATTTGTGCATCTTAATTTTACTCTATGAAACCCCCAAGACTGCCCGACACGACAAACCCAGCCTCAACGAAGGAAAACAGGCTGCACTTAGAGCGCCTGGTGAGTGCTGCAGCACCGACACCAGCAGAAATCAATGCTGGCAGCGATGTCGTTAGCGGGTTGACTCAAAACCCCAAATCCCTGCCTCCAAAGTATTTCTACGACGATCGCGGATCGAACCTGTTCGAGTTGATTTGTCAGTTGCCGGAATACTACTTGACGCGCACTGAGACGGCGATTTTGCTCTTATGCGCGGGGGCGATCGCCCATTTGACGGGCCCGTGCGAGATTGTCGAACTCGGCAGCGGCAGTTCCACCAAAACTCGGATTCTCCTCGATGCTTACAGTCAACTGGAATATCCCCTGCACTATTTGCCGATCGACATCAGTCCTAATATCCTAGAAAGCAGCGCTTGTCAACTGTTGGCAGATTATCCGTCGCTCCAGATTCACGGACTTGTCAGCACTTACGAATTAGCCTTAGCTAAAATTGCACCGTCGCCGTTGCCAACCCGAATGATTTGCTTTCTCGGCAGTACCCTCGGCAATCTCAACGCTCTAGAATGCGATTTATTTTTCTCGCAAATTGTCGGTGCATTGCAACCGGGAGAGTATTTTTTGCTGGGAATTGACTTGGACAAATCTCAGGATATTTTAGAGCCGGCCTACGATGACAGTCAAGGAGTGACGGCGGCATTTAACTTGAATATGCTGCGGCATTTAAATCGGAGGTATGAGGGAAATTTTGATTTGGCGCAGTTCGAGCATTGCGCTTTTTACAATCAAGAGGAATGTCAAATTGAAATGCACTTGAAAAGCAAAAAAGCGCAAACAGTTCAGTTGCGCGCTCTCGATTTAACGGTGGAATTTGCCGCCGGAGAAACTATCCGCAGCGAAATTTCGCGCAAGTTTAAGCTGAGTATTGTGCAGCAAGAACTTTCGCAGCGCGGTTTAAAGCCGATGCAAGTTTGGACAGATCCAAATCAGTGGTTTGGCTTGATGCTTTGCCAGTTGTCAGATGTTAATAAATGAGTTCTTGAGATATTACCGACACTCAGGACACGGCAGTGCCGTGTCCCTACAAATCGGGCTTTAAGTAGGGACACGGCACTGCCGTGTCCTCAATTTATGCACTGCCGTGTCCTCAATTTATGCACTGCCG
>JAUBOH010000104.1:2064-8720 GCA_036700145.1 Microcoleus occultus BM001215366 | reverse complement strand
CCTCAATTTATGCACTGCCGCGTCCTCAATTTATGCACTGCCGCGTCCTCAATTTCTGTGTTGTCGATGGTTCTGAATTCAGCATATCCTCTGAGCAATTCCCCATTCCCCATTCCCGATTAACAAATCGGTTTCTGTCCGGGTTTTACGGCGTGAATGTACTCGCTGCCCGAGTCCGGCCATCCCCGCTTGTAATAAGCTTCCTCCGGCTTCCCCCAGCCCAACTGCAACAAAATTTCCAGAAAATCCAACTTTTCCCACTTCGAGAGATTGGCCCATTCTGTGCGCTGGGCTAGAGCTTCTACATCAACCGGCTCGATCGAGCGAAAATCCTTCCCGCTGTTAACACTTAAATACAAATCCATCCCCGCAGTTACCTGCTCCCAGAATTCCAACATAGAAATCTTAGCTGCCTTCAGCGTCATCAAATCAACAGGTAGAGCTATTAATTCATCATCCACTGCTGGATAGCGTAGAGTATTGCCTTTAACCGCCATTTCCCGCCAGACAATCCCAGAAACTTGATGTTCCCGCTGGTATTCGTGCACGGCCGCCTTAAAATTTTGATAAGCAGTGAACTTTTGAACCCCCTCAGATTTGAGAAAGCGGTCAATCACGGGGTTTCCTGTAGCAGGAGTTTGAGTCAAGTTGAGGCGCCGCCCGTGCAAGCAGGCTTGGCGCTCTTCTTCGAGGATTTTAATGAGTTGGGCCGTGCTGTAGACCTTGGGCATCTTTATTCAGGCAAAATCAATAGATTTGCTGGTCTGGCTGGTCTTATCGCCTAATTTTTAGTAAAGATTGTTTTCTTGAGCAATATCACTTTTGCCGTTATTCTAACTTTTCTTTGTGCTTAATTCTAGTTTGATAGTTTACAGGAGTTGAGCCCAGAAATCCCGAAAGCCTCTAGAAAAAAGCAGTTAAGAGGATACCGAATCGCGAGTTAGGCTGGGAAATGCACTGCGGGCTTACCGGGCGGGATTTTTCGCCAAAAACAAAGCCCCCTCGAAGGAGGGGGCAAAACTGATACAAGTAAAAAAAAAGCAACTGTAGGCAAGCTGCAAACCCATACAGAATAAGTCATTCCCAATTCTTTAATATAACATGGTATGACGCCAGAGGTTTGGGAGTTATATTTGGCTGGTTGATCGAACAAATCGCAAAAAAAGCAGCATTCGCACCTGCTGTCAACTACCAAAACTCAATTTTTCAGTTTCAAAGCTTAGTAGCGTCGTGAAGAGCGATTGTTGTCGCCCCAGCCGCCGCCGCCCGAAGGGCGTTTGTTGTTGTTTTCGCGAGGTTTGGCTTTGTTGACTTTCAAGTCGCGGCCCATCCACTCGGCACCGTCTAGAGCTGCGATCGCTGCTGCTTCTTCGGCTTCGCTTGCCATTTCTACAAAAGCAAAACCCCGCATCTTGCCTGTTTCCCGATCCATTGGCACTTGGACGCGGCTTACAGTACCGTACTCGGCAAATACTTGACTGAGGTCATCTGACGATACCTCATAAGAAAGATTACCCACGTAAATCGACATAAAATCTCCAGAATCATTAGGGTGATGAGACTTAGATTCGGAGAGACGCTTGTAAATAAACACCAACAAACTACGCAACCGAATTTAATTCTTGAAAAATCACTATAACATGAAGCCCGCAGAATCAGCAATTGGCTGTCAGAATTTTCAATTTTGGGTGCCGGGAGGGCAATCTCCGACAGAAAGTATTGGTGATAGTTGACATATTACACTTTTGGCGTTGTCGGCTTGATTTGTGAATTAGATTTTTTTTATTAACCACAGAGGGCGCAGAGAACGCAGAGGAAGAGAAAAGAGGGAAAGTTTTAGGGGTGCGAGCATTACCATTTTCCTGGGATTGCGTCTTTGATTCTCAATTCTTCTCGACTGACTAGAGCTTCGTAGTAATCGGGTTTGATTTCCAGGGCGACTCCGTAAGAGCTAATGGCATCTTGAGTCCGCTGCAATTTTTGCAAAACGTCGCCCCGCTGCGCCCAAGCTTCCGAGTTGTCCGGCTTGAGTTGAATCACTCGGTCAAAAGCGACGAGTGCTTCGGAATAGTGCTGCATTTTCCCCAGCAGCAGACCTCTGTGCACCCAGCCTTGATAGTTGTCCGGCCAGATAGTAATTGCTCGATCGTATGATGCTAGGGCTTGTTCGTACTGCTGCAAATTTGATTGAGCGTTGCCGCGTTTCAACCAAGCTTCAAAATTGTCTGGCACGATTTTAATTACGCGGTTGTAAGCTGCGACGGCTTCTTCGTAACGCTGCAATTTTTCCAGCGCCGCCCCTTGCTGCAACCCTACTTTTGATGTGATTTCTGCTTCTTTACTCAGAGAGATTACTTTATCAAAACAGGCGATCGCTTCTTCGTATTGCTCCAATTTTTCTAGAGCTTCGCCTCGCAAATTCCAAGCTTCTAGAAAATTACCTTCAATTTGTAGGGCGTTGCTGTAAGCGATAATAGCATCTTTGTAGCGTTCCAATTCTGCGAGGGCGATGCCTCTACCCAGCCAAGCTTCGGGGAAATTCGGATTGATTTGAATGGCTTGGTCAAAAGCTGCGATCGCTCCTTCATAATCTCTCGATTCTGACAGTGTTTGACCGCGCCCGATCCATACTTCGGGATAAAAAGGATTAATTTGAATTGCCCGATCGAAACAAGCAATTGCCGCATCGGGCCACTGGTGTTTGACGGCCATGCCTTTATAAAACCAAGCTTCGCAATCGTTGGGTTGCAGTTGCAGTACGCGATCGTAAGCTGTGACTGCTTCTCCATATTTGTGCAGTTTGGCTGAAGCAATTCCCCGATTGAACCAAGCCAGACTATTTTGCGGTTGCAGTTGAATGGCGCGATCGTAAGAAGTTACAGCTTCAGCGTAGCGTTCCGCCTTCATCAGAGCTAAACCTCGGTTCAGCCAAGCTTCCCAATTAGTCGGAACCAGTTTGAGGGCACGCTCGTAAGCCGCGACTGCTTCAGCGTAGCGCTCTGCTTGCAGCAACACGTTGCCTTGCCGGTACCACATCGCGGGCAAATTCGGATGAATTTGGGTGGCTTTTTTGTAACAGCTTGCTGCTTTATCCCACTGCTGCAATTCTTCTAAAACTCTGCCCTGCTGATACCAAGCTTCGTGCTTTTCTGGATTGATTTCTATTGCTTGGTCGAAAGCCGCGATCGCTTCTGAGTGATTCTGCAAATTGAACAGTGCACTCCCGCGCAGCATCCAAGCCCAATATTCTTCTGGATTAATTGCTATAGCTCGATCGGCGCAGCCCACCGTTTCGGCGTACGAGTGCAGTTGTTTGTAAGCTTTGCCCAGATTCAGCCACGCCCTGGCCCAGTCCGGCTTAATTTGAACCGCTTTTGAGTAGCAAATGACTGCCGCTTCGTACCTTCCCGATGCGTACAATCTATTGCCCCGATCGTAATCTGGAAATGCTGCAAAAATTCTTAATATCGGCGGCAGCAGAGCTGGTTGGGGGTTTGAGGAGTTTTCTGTGGCCGAAGTAGAGAGGTCTGGCATACGCCTTACATATATAAAATTTAGTGGGATAACAAGCTTGCGGTCTTATATATTAACTTATGCTTTTCTTAACTCGCTGCTGTTTTGAGACAAATTTAGCATATATCAGGTGCTGCCACAAATTATGTTTACTTAACTAACTTTGTATAAAATTATGCACTGCTCCCGCTTTGCGTATGCTGCGGTAAGATACGGTCAGGACACAAACAAATATGTGCTAATCCAGATTTTAAATCAAATTTAATATGCTAATTCTGCACGCGCTTTTAGATTTCACGGACTGCTTGACTCACTTCGATCGGTCGATCGACCTTTGCTGCAATTATTGGTACGAAGGCCGTTGTCCTCAAAGCGGCGAGCTGCTGAGACTGCCGCGCACTGGAATGTCGGAGAATCTCGCCCGGGGTTTGATGCAGTACCTAGCTGCTGACGATTCCTACGCTCGCGAGGGTAAGATGTACGGCATATTGCTGGTGGAGATGCCTTGGGGGGAACAGCGGATACTCAAAGCATTTTCCGGGCTGCTGAACGGTTGCAGCGTTGTTGACGGTTGGGTGTCGCCGATTCCGGGACGCGATCGAGTTGCTTTCTTTGAAGCGGGCACGTTAACTCAATTGGAGGCGATGAAACAGGAACTTATTACACTGAATCAAATCCCGCAGCGACAAGAGTATGAAGCTTTATTTGGCGAGTTTGAATTGCAATTGCAAGTTTTGAGCGATCGACAGCGCAACTGCAAGCAGCAGCGAGATACAAAACGCCAGTTGCTGTGTCAAACTCTGGCAGGGAAAACACTAGAAATTAGCCTCGAACAACTGAATCAAGAAAGCCGTTTGGAGGGAATTGAACGCAGGCAATTGAAACGGCAGCGGGATGAAACATTGCAGCCGCTAAAACAATTGATTGAAGCTGCGGATGAGCGGATGCGGGCGCTGAAACAGGGGCGAAAAGAACTTTCTCGCGAACTTCAGACGCAAATGCACGCGGCTTATACCCTGGTTAATTTTTTGGGGAAATCGCGATCGATCTCCTCATTGATGCCAATTAATTCTATTCCCACCGGCACCGGCGACTGTTGCGCGCCAAAATTGCTCCACTGCGCGGCAGTACACAATCTGAAACCGCTGGCGATGGCTGAGTTTTGGTGGGGGCCGCCATCGGGGGATAAGATTCAAGGAGAGTTTTACGGCGCTTGCGGCGATCGATGTCAGCCGCTGATGGGTTTTTTGCTGTCAGGATTATCTCAAAATCCGATTGTTTCTAATCTGGCGGGCGGCGTCGAAGCCCAACCCACAAGCCATGATTTTTTTTGTGAAACTGGCATTTTGCCCGTTACGCAAATGCTACCGATTATTTATGAAGACAAATGGTTGATTGCAGTCAATAAACCATCTGGTTTGCTGTCAGTTCCAGGCCGTTATCTGGAAAATCAAGATAGTATTTTGAGTCGTTTGCGGAACTTTTTACCGGATAGTTTAGAGTTGACTGCGGTGCATCGTTTAGATTTAGAAACATCGGGTATTTTGCTGCTGGCGCGGGACAAAAAAACTAGCAGTCAACTCAGCCACCAATTTGAGAAACGGCTGGTTCAAAAAATTTATGAAGCAGTGCTTTCTGGTACGATAAAAATTGATGGAGGGACGATCGAGCTTTCACTTTGGGGCGATCCCGAAAATCGGCCTTACCAGCAAGTTCATTCCGAGTATGGAAAATCCAGCGTTACGCGCTTTCGGGTAATGGCGAGGGAGGGAAATTGCGATCGCGTCGAGTTTTTGCCGCTGACGGGACGCACGCATCAATTGAGGGTTCATGCAGCGGATGTTCGAGGGTTGGGGATACCGATTTTGGGCGATCGGCTTTACGGATGTCGGGCTGCTGCAAATCGGCTACATTTGCACGCAAGAGAGCTGAGTTTCGAGCATCCGCAGTCAGGGGAAAAGCTGCACTTACAGGCGGCGACGCCATTTTGAGGACGCGGGCGATCGCACTCTGTAGAATAGTCAGTATAGGAATCTCAACTCGCCTCTGTTGAGGAAAACTTAAAATGGTACAGACTCCAACTAAAACCCTTACCCTCGAAGAGTTTCTGAAGCTTTCGGAGACGGAACCGGCCAGCGAATACATTAATGGACGGATCGTCCAAAAACCAATGCCACAAGGAGAACATAGTGCCGTTCAGACTGAATTGTCCCCTGCAATTAACTCAGTTGTGAGGTCAAAAAAGATCGCACGAGCTTTTTCAGAACTCCGCTGCACTTTTGGTGGGCGATCGATTATACCCGATGTTTCTGTATTTTTGTGGAGTAGGATTCCTAGAAAAGAAAATGGTGAAGTGGCTAATGTTTTCTCGATTTCCCCAGATTGGACGATCGAAATCCTTTCGCCTGACCAAAGTCAAACTAAGGTAACAAAAAATATTCTACATTGCTTGAAGCATGGAACGCAGATGGGTTGGCTGATTGACCCATCTGAGCAATGTGTATTTGTTTATTTAGCCGATCGACCAACAGCATTTTATGACGAACCGGACGCACTATTACCCGTGCCAGAATTTGCAAAAGAATTCAATCTTACAGTTGCAGGTTTATTTAGTTGGCTGCTTGATTAATTACAAAACCGCATTAATATTACCTACAATCGGGATACGGCAGTGCCGTATCCCTACAATTAATCGCGGTAGGGACACGGCACTGCCGTGTCCTCCGTTTAGATTATTCCGTGTCCTCCGTTTATATCATTCCGATGTTAACGGATTTAATATCACGTGTAAGTCCTATAAAACCTCACCTCTAAAATCTAAAATTGATTAACAGCTTCCCAATCTTCCCAAGCTGCTTTTGCACCAAATTCGACGATCGCACTCAAATCACAACCATATTCTCCAGCACAACTAAAAGAACCAAGTTCCAAGACATAAAGCTCTCCGTCAGACTCGCAGATATCGATCGTGTACACAGATTCTGGATGCCAAGTCACTTGTTTTAGAACTTCGCTAAGATAGTTTTCTAGATATCCTCCTCTAATTGTTTCATCAACTCTTTCTTCTTTACTTTTTTCATGACAGTCTGATGTTTTATGGGTGTTTGAGGGGCCTGTTCAGCATCGGAGCGAAAATGCTCATA
>JAUBOH010000104.1:0-1964 GCA_036700145.1 Microcoleus occultus BM001215366 | reverse complement strand
GATGTTTTATGGGTGTTTGAGGGGCCTGTTCAGCATCGGAGCGAAAATGCTCATATCTACCGCAATAACAAAAAGGCTGTTGAGATCCAGAACGTTTCCTCCTATCCTAGTAACCATAGGACATTTCAAAACATCCGAGCTACGAGCTTAGCAGTTTGAAAGTCTGAAAATAATCAATAGCGGAAGCGCTTTTAACAAGATGGCACAAGATCGCAAATCAACGGTTATCATCACCGGCGCATCCTCCGGCGTCGGTTTGTACGGCGCGAAAGCTCTCGCAGACAAGGGATGGCACGTAGTCATGGCTTGTCGCGACGTGCGGAAAGCTGGAGAAGCGGCTCAAGCATTAGGCATTCCCCAGGGTAGTTTCTCGATCATGCAGATTGACTTGGGCGATTTGGAAAGCGTGCGCCGGTTTGCTCGGGAATTCAAAGCAAGCGGCAGGAATCTAGATGCTTTGGTGTGCAACGCGGCAATTTATTTACCTTTAATTAAGGAACCGCTGCGGAGCCCGGAGGGTTACGAGTTGACGATGACTACCAATCACCTCGGTCATTTTCTGCTGTGCAACTTGATGATGGAGAGTATGAAGCCTTCCTATTATTCCGATGCGAGGATGGTAATTTTGGGAACTGTGACTCACAATCCAGACGAGTTGGGCGGGAAGATTCCGCCGCGCCCGGATTTGGGTAAGTTTGAGGGTTTTGAAGCGGGTTTTAAAGACCCGGTTTCGATGGTTGATGGCAAGAAGTTTGAACCTGTCAAGGCTTATAAAGATAGCAAAGTTTGCAATGTGCTGACGATGCGAGAACTACACCGCCGCTTTCACGAATCTACGGGAATTAGTTTCACTTCTTTGTATCCTGGATGTGTGGCTGATACGCCGCTGTTCCGCAATCACTATCCTTTATTTCAGAAGCTTTTCCCGCTGTTTCAGAAGAATATTACGGGGGGTTATGTGTCGCAGGAGTTGGCGGGCGAAAGGCTGGCGATGGTGGTTGCAGATCCAGAATACAAGCAATCTGGGGCTTATTGGAGTTGGGGAAATCGTCAGAAAAAAGATGGTAAGTCTTTTGTGCAGAAGGTTTCTCCGCAGGCGCGCGATGATGAAAAAGCCGATCGAATGTGGGAGTTGAGCGCTAAGTTGGTGGGGTTGGCTGACGGCGCTCAAATGGGTGCGGGTGCTGGTGTGGGCCGTTCTGCATAATTAGGTTTGTAGTGAGGACTTCAGTCCTTCCAAAATCTGAAGATTGGGATTCCTGACTGCTAACTGCAATCAATGTATTCGCAGTCAGGGATGCCAGTCCTGCCAAAACCAGGTTGGTCAGTTTTGGAATCAACGGTTTGCGAGCTTTTGGTTTTTAGCCGTTGCGAAACTGTTTGTGGCGACGACTATTTCCTTTTTTTGCGGTTAAGATTGATTTTAAGCTGAGGGCGCTTAATTCCTGAAAATATTTTCACCCAATTATTCGAGATAATTATATCCTATGGGTTGTCGATCGCAAAAACTATTTTTAATCGCTGGAATCTTTGGGTTGGTTTTGTTGGGAAAACCAGCTAAAACAGCCGCTAGCACAGTTGACATTTTGACCTCAAATGTTGAGGATTTGGCAGCAGCCAGCAGCGGGGGCGATCGAGCTTTCCTTCCAGACACTAATCAACAGGGCCGCGAAGATTTGCCCAAAGACGAGGAAACGCAGTTACCAGCAGAGTCAGAACGATCGACAGCGGCCCAAACGGCAAATTTTGTCGATCGCGCATTAGCCACAAAAGCTCAAGAAACTGGGCTTTTTAACCAAAGTAAAGGGCTAGAAGAAAGTATTGCAGCAAAAAAAACCGATTTGGATGCCGATCGAGATTCGCCACGAATATCAAATCCGGTAGCATCAGAATTAATATTACCCACAGCCAGGACACGGCAGTGCCGTGTCCCTACAATTCGCGGTAGGGAAACGGCACTGCCG
>JAUBOH010000103.1:0-18039 GCA_036700145.1 Microcoleus occultus BM001215366 | reverse complement strand
TAGGGCATAGGCCGCCGTGGGCATAGGGCATAGGCCGCCGTGGGCATAGGGCATACCTCACTTTTTCGAGAACCGCTATAATAATATACAGTCTCTAGACAAAATCTGGAATAACTTCATCCCGCAAGCCGTTGATTCTGTCACTGTAAGCAATAGCTAAGTTATTTTCAGTCTGAGCAAACTTTTCGCTTCCGGGTTTCCGATTACTTAAAACTATTTGATAACCAATAATGGCAATTTCAATATTATCTGCTTTATTTCCCAGGGGAAATTCACTAAGATGATTGCTCAAGTTTTCAATCAGGGCGACAATTGACTCAATTGTTTCTGGATTTTCGCCGCCAATTAACTTGTGGGAAACTTGCTGTAAAATCTCGGCAAAACGCGCATCCAGGAGATGTTGGCGTTCGGCGAGCATCGGGTAAATTACTGCAATATTGCTTTTGCTTGCTTGTTCTGCTTGCAATAATTCTAGGATAAAGCTTGTATACTCTTGTGAATCTTGAATTTCCGAATTATCGCTATCTCCGCCATCATTTATCCCCAAGAAATTCCCTAGCTTGCTGGCAAGATTTCGCAAGAAGTTAGCGCCATTCTCCCCTCCTTGTTCTGCCAACTTTGCTGCTACTGACTCGCAAGTTTCCAGAAATCCGCGATCGAGCAATTCTGAGTTATCCTGTAAAATCTGCGGTTCTTCTCCGTTGGGGCAATTCAGCAGTGTCTGAATCAATTGTAGATAAGCTTGGGCGCGGTTTTCTTCCATTGTGGGGAGCTGTCAATAACACTGGAATTTATTTTAGCACGATCGGTGGGTGGCCAGAAACCGGGTTTTTGCGAGATATTTTGTTACAGTCCGAAGATTATGGAAAAAACCCGGTTTCTTTGATTGTGCGCGACTGGCCAGAAACCTCGGCTACAACCCTTATTAACTTGTTATGGTTTCGGTGCTTTTTTCTGGGAAGCCGCATAATGCTCAGTCATTAACTGATTGACTTCTGGATTGTAAATTCGCAGATAATTCCAGTAATTCTCAAACACCGATTTCACATATCCTTTGGTTTCAGGAAACGGAATCTTTTCTGCAAAAGCATCCGGGTCACTAAAATCAAACCTCTTCAGCCAATCTGCTACTGCATTCGGCCCCGCATTGTAACTAGCCACAGCTAACATCGAGTTATTCTTGTACTCGTCGTGAGTGTGATCCAAATACCACGTGCCGAGTTTAACGTTGTCGTCCACATTGTCCAAGGAATACTTTTTGAGACCGATTTTCTCAGCAACCCAAGATCCAGTTTCCGGCATTACTTGCATTAAACCTGTCGCGCCAACTACTGATTTAATCTGGGGCATAAACCGCGATTCTTGACGGATCAATGCTGTTACTAATACGGAATTTATTTTGCGTTCTTGCGACCATTTGACAATGGTTTCTAAGTAAGGAAAAGGATATAGTGCTTGCCAATAAGCGGGCTGCTGTCTGAGAGCGAGGTATTCGGTTCTATCATCTGGTTGTTCGCGCTGCCGCAAACTCCCAACCATCCACAAACCGTCTAAATTGTCTCCGACTCCAACTCGCATTAAACCGTCGGTAAACTGTTGGGCAATAGTTGGCTCTGCGCGGTTGATAAATTCTATTTGCCACAGCGTCCAAGCATCTCTATCTTGACCTAATTGATAGAGTTCTTTCAACGCCGGAGAACCGGCGGTTGGTTCGGGGCGCTGGGGGGGGCGGACTACGTTGGGAGACAAATCTCGGACTGTGGTAAAGTCGCCTACTGGCCAGCCGAGAAATACTGCCGATCGCCATGCAAAATACGATTCTGGATAGCGTAAAATAGTATACTCAAATGCAGTCTTGGCGTCTTGTTCGCGGCCGAGCTGAAGAGCCCATTTCCCGACCCAAAATGCTGCTTCTGGAGCTTGTTCGCTGTCGGGATTGTTGGTTGTTAATTCTCTCGCCCACTGCCAAGCTGATTTTAAATCTGCACCTTTGGCATACTGTTGGGCGATCGTCCAACGCAGTTCGCCTGCTTTATCAGAATTGTTGTATTTTGTCAATAGCAATTTGCGGGTTTCTGAGGCGGATTGACCGCTACCTGCTTTGTCGAGAAGTTGCGATTTATCTAACAAAGCTTCGGCGGCACGATCGGGGAATTTGCTAATTACCCGATCGAGATAAACCATCGCATCCTTGGGATCGCTCACCCGCGACAGCCGAATTAAACCCATACCGGTATCTTCGGAATCTGGAAAATCCCGCACTAATTCTTGATAGGCAATTCTCGATTCCGGTATTTTTCCGTCGAGCCACAAACCGCGAGCTTTGCGGTAAAGATTTCTGCCTGTTCGGGGAGCTTTCCCGTAAGCCATAGCTCCTTTGCCGTAATCCTGTTTTTCCCAATAGCCGAAGGCAATTTCTTCCCAATCTTCCGGTTTCAAAGCGGTGCTGTTTCGCTGCACCAGTTGTTCCAAAATTGTACCGTAATCTTTGACATAATGACCGTGTTTTGCTACTATCAGCATCAACTCCGGCTGGTTGGGATTTTCTTTTAACTTGCGGAGGGCAATTTCTACGCTGCGGGGATGAGCGGGAAATTCAGTAATGAGTTGCTGCCAATATTCCGGTTTTGACTTGCCTAAAACATATAAAGCTTCCGCTGCAACCGGGTCGCTCGGATAGTTTTTGAGCAGTTCTTGCCAAGCTTGTTCGGCTTTGCCTTTGTCGCCGCTTAATTGGTAAGCTTGAGCTCTTTTAGCTGCAATGTGAGAGGCTAAAATCGGATATTCTTGCTCTAATTTGTCTAATAATGTTAATGCTTTAGCCGCATTTCCTTGCTGGATTAAATCGCTAGCTAGCAGGTAGCGGGCGCGACTTTGAGGGGAGATTTGTTGTTGGGGGTTTGTCGTTGCAGACCCACTGGCGACAATCTCCACTAATTTCGCCGATCGCTCGCTGGGTGACAGCGATACCAGCATCTTGACGGACGATTCGGAATTCGCTGCATCCAGGGGGCCGCTCGCCTTCTGGAATGGGCCGATACCCATCCATTTCGTCGCAGCAAGCAAAGAGCCGATCGCCATTACGCAAACTGAAACGCCTATTAAAACAGAAACTCGGGTTTTGCGTCGCTTTAGCATGGGAAAATTTAAGATAATTAAGAATAAAAAACCGATCGCCAGCGGACTTGGCTGATATAGTACCAGAATTTATTTCGATGCGGATCGCAGAATTTGCGCGATCGATCTATTTACCGGCGCAAAAAAACCACAAACCACCAACTACAAAGTACAATCAAAAATCTAAAATCTAAAGTGTAAATCAAAACATGGAATTTCTAGTCACCGATACAGCCCGCTCTGTTTGGACGGGAGACGCCCTGGCAATTGGTCTATTTGAGGACGCGGTAGAGATCGCCGGCGACTTGGCCCAATTAGATGAAAAGCTTGCAGGCACTTTGAAAGAGCTGATTCAGGAAGCCGATTTTAAGGGCAAAATCGGGACAAGCGCGATCGCCCGCGTCGGCGGCAACAATCCGATCCGCAAAATTGCGATCGTCGGTTTGGGCAAAACAGAGGACTTAAAATTAGACACCGTGCGGCAAGCTGCGGGTATTTGCGCCAAGTTAGCCAAAAAGGAGAAATGCAAAACCCTAGGAATTAGCTTTCCGGTGTGGAAAAACGCGCCGGATTCTACAGCAAGCGCGATCGCCGAAGGCGTAGAACTCTCCCTGCATCAAGACAACCGTTTCAAATCGGAACCAGACGACAAAAGCCCGCAAATCGAACAAATTCATTTGCTCGGTTTTGCCGGTACCGAAAGTGCGATCGCCCGCGCCCGCCAAATCACCGCCGGAGTCATTTTAGCACGGGAATTAGTCGCAGCGCCGGCAAATTTTGTCACCCCGATTACAATGGCCGAAACCGCTGAAAGTCTAGCGGCAGAATGCGGTTTAGAATTAGAAATATTGGAGCAAGAAGACTGCGAAAAACTCGGCATGGGAGCCTTTCTCGGCGTTGCCAGAGCATCCGACTTGCCGCCGAAATTCATCCATTTAACTTACAAACCCGAAGGCACGCCGCGCCGCAAAATAGCAATTGTGGGCAAAGGATTGACCTTTGATTCCGGCGGTTTGAACATCAAACCAACGGGTAGCGGCATCGAAATAATGAAAGTAGACATGGGCGGCGCTGCGGCTACTTTGGGAGCGGCAAAGGCGATCGGGCACATCAAACCAGATGTCGAAGTTCACTTTATCAGCGCCGTCACCGAAAACATGATTAGCGGCCGCGCCATGCGCCCTGGAGACATCCTCACAGCTTCCAACGGCAAAACAATTGAAGTCAACAATACCGACGCAGAAGGCCGTTTAACCCTCGCTGACGCTTTGGTATTTGCCGATAAATTGGGAGTGGACGTAATTGTCGATTTAGCAACTCTGACGGGCGCTTGCGTAATTGCTTTGGGCGAAGATATCGCCGGTTTGTGGAGTCCTCAAGATAGCGTCGCCGCCGAAATAGTTGCGGCCTCAGAATTGGCAGGCGAAAAGTTTTGGCGAATGCCGATGGAAGAGAAATATTTTGATGGCTTGAAAGCTTTGCACGCCGACATGAAAAACACTGGGCCGCGTGCAGGTGGCTCAATTACGGCGGCGCTGTTTTTGAAACAGTTTGTCAAGGATACTGCTTGGGCGCATTTGGATATTGCCGGCCCGGTTTGGATCGAGAAAGAAAACGGCTACAACGGCCCCGGAGCCACTGGTTTTGGGGTTCGGACTTTGGTGCATTTGGTGCTAGGTGACGGTTAGTTAATTGGGGATTTGCAGCAGAGGTAAGGATACGGCAGTACCTATTCGTGTCAACTTAAGGTTCATTCCACAGTCCGGCAAGGGTTGAAACCCCTGCCTCAAAGCGCAAGTCCTCTCAAAGAGGACTGATGATTTCTTGAGTCCTCTTTGAGAGGACTGTCTTCTATTAGACAGGGAATTCATTCCCTGGCGGACTCGCGGGATGACTAACTGACTTGGCGGGATGACAGCTTAAGTTGACACTCCGAAAGGCACTCGCCGTCTCCTCGCTTATCATTCCGGCGCATCCGCAATTGATATTATCCGTCTGCGAATGTCACATAAGCCTCAATAATCATCATTGAAAATTTCAATTTGTCAGCAACAACAAGTAGGCGAATTTATGTATTCCGTCACTGCGAGCAAATTAAGTATTGTCAGCCGCTCCCAAAGCAATCGCTCATACTTCGGGAAAAGCTGCGCTCCCGGGGATCGACCTACACCGTTGTGAAATTAAGAGAAAAAATACCTGTTTCCTAAAAAATGAAAAAAGTATATAATTATGTAAATATTTCAACCACCGAAATCAAATAATTATATTTGATGGGATTTGCATTGGTACAGATAAGTTTTTTTGAACTTTATGCAACAACTATTAACAATTTTTTTTTCAACAGTTGCTGTATCTTCCGCAATCGGCTGCGACGCGCAGCCGGAGTTGCGACTGTATGCTGTTTTTGACTCGCTGACGGCACTAGCCTATTGCTTTCTGGCAGTATCTTTAGTCTACTTTACCCGCCAAGGTGATCGCAGCAAGATTTTCCTGGTTTTGGCCGTTGGTTTTTTTGTCTGCGGCGCTGCTCAATTGACGGAAGTTTGGACGGTGAGGCATTCCATTTATTGGCTGTCGGTAACTGTCAAAGCTGCAAATGCTTTGATTTCTTTGGTTTTAGCCGCAGTCGCGATCGCCCTGCTACCGAAAGCACTTGCCAATTCTAATTTAAATCAAACCGAAAGTCTGCAAAAATTGCCGTTAAAACAGGTAGAAGAAAATCAGGAAAAGCCGGAGTTCCAGACAAAAGAATCGATCGAGCTTTGCGACACAGACACTATAGCCGATCGCACTTTAGCTCTCAATTCGCTTAACGAACAGTTGGAAAAAGAAGTGGCCTGCCGCCAGCGGGTTGAGGAAAAACTGCAACTAACTCAATTTGCGATCGACCGATCTGCAGATGCGGTATTCTGGATCGGATTGGACGGTAAATTCTTGTACGCCAACGACGCTGCTTGTTCTTCCTTGGGATATTCGGCCGCAGAATTGCTCGATATGAGCATCCACGATATCAATCCAGATTTTCCCGAAACTGCTTGGAATTTGCACTGGAATGTCTTAAAACGCTGCGGTTCGGTGAATATTGAAGTTCACCACATCACTAAGTACGGTCGAATTTTTCCCGTAGAAATTACGATCGACCATTTGGAATTTAACGGGAAAGAATATCAGTGCGCGTTTGCTCGCGACATTAGCGAGCGCAAGCGGATTGAGGCAGCTTTGCGGGAAAGGGAACAAGAATTTAGATCCTTAGTTTCTAATATTCCCGGTGCGGTTTACCGTTGCAGTGCAGCGGGGCGATCGAGCTTAACTTTTATCAGCAACGGCATAGAAGCTATTTCCGGCTATCCCGCAGCTAACTTCATGCTGAAACCGGTGCAGAATTTTTGCAGTATACTTCATCCCGATGACGCCCAGCATACCGAGCAAATTATCGATCGGGCTATTCAGACAAGAAAACCTTACACCATCGAATACCGCCTGATTCACTGCGACGGAAACGTACGTTGGGTAGCAGAAAAAGGTCAAGCCATTTTCAACGCAGCAGGTCAAGTTTTATCGCTCAACGGCGCAATTTTTGACATGACAGAACGCAAAGCAGCCGAGGATGCTTTGCGGCTCTCCGAGGCGATCGCCAACAACAGATCCCAGCAGCTAGAAATCGCTCTCAAAGAACTCCGAGAAACTCAAGCTCACCTAATTCATACCGAGAAAATGTCAAGTCTGGGTCAAATGGTAGCTGGAGTGGCTCACGAAATCAACAACCCAGTCAGTTTTATCTACGGCAATATTTCCTATGCCACCCAATATATGACAGACTTGTTGCAGCTTGTGGAACTTTACCAAAGACACTATCCTCAGCCAACGGTAGAAGTTCAAGAATATATTGAAAATATCGACTTAGAATTTCTGAGAGAAGATTTGCTGAAAATCTTATCTTCCATGAAAATGGGAGCCGATCGCATTCGCGAAATAGTTCTGAGTTTGCGGAACTTCTCCCGTTTAGACGACTCGGTAAAGCAGCCGGCAAACCTTCACGAAGGCATAGACAACACGCTGCTAATTTTGCACAGCAAACTGCGAGCCAGAGCCGAATATCCCGAAATCAAAGTAATCAAAGATTACGGTAAACTGCCTTTAATTGAATGTTATGCAGGTCAGCTAAATCAGGTATTTATGAATTTGCTTAGCAACAGTATCGACGCCTTGGAAGATGCTTGCAATCAAAAAAGGCGCTCCTCTCCGAGTGCAACGCCCGGACGAGGCGGCGGCGACTGGAAACCAACTATTACCATTCGCACAGAAGCCCTTAACGAAAATAGTATTTGCATCCGCATTGCCGATAATGCGATCGGCATGACAGAAGACGTGCGGAGCCGATTATTTGACCCGTTTTTTACCACAAAACCGATGGGGAAAGGCACCGGTTTGGGGCTAGCTATCAGTTACCGAATTGTCGCCCAAAAACACGGCGGAGCCTTGATTTGCCGTTCGGTTTTGGGTCAAGGTACTGAATTTGCGATCGAGATTCCTTTATGAATTAGTCATTAGTTATTTGTGATTTTTGATTTGTGAGGAGAGCGGGCCGGGTTTTGCCACACTCAACTTTATCGCCCCTATAAATCCTACCCCAAACCAGCCACTACAATTCACAATATTTTATTAGATTAGACTGCACCCATTCTTGCTTCTTTCGCGTGTGTTTTAGAAATATTTAATCTAGATAATTCCCCGATCGAGTTTGACAGCAGATGCGCGCCGATCGAAGCAGATATATACTATATCCTCCGTAGGGACAAGACTCTTGGAGTGTCCCCACCAACCAGCGATAGGCTGTATATACTTGATATTATCTGCGTTTATTGGCGTGCATCTGCTGTTTGATGCTGCTTTATTCCTCGTAGTGGCCGCCAGCAACCTTGCCCCGAAACACCACATAATTGTAGATGTTGTAGAAAATCATAATCGGAATCAGAATGCCAATAAACACAATCATAAATACCAGGGCGCTAGGTGCAGCCGCCGCTTGGTAAATCGTGAGTTGCGTGGGAATAATGTAGGGAAAAACAATCAATCCCAAGCCGATAAAACTGAGCAAAAAAATCAAAACAGTCCAGACAAAGGGGGTTCGTTCCTGTTTGCTATTCAGGCTTTTCAGCAACAGCCCAACCAGCAGCAATCCCAGCAAAGGAATCGCCGCGAAAATATAAACCAGCGGTTTGTCGAACAACCTCGCTCTGGTGCTTTCGTAAAAAATCGGAGTGGCGACGGTAATCAAAATCGCTCCGATTAACGTCGTTACTGCTGCAATTTTCGCAGTGCGATAGTGAGTTGTTTGTAGTTCCCCATCAGTCTTCATAATTAGATAGGTAGAACCGATCAACACGTAGCCTTGAACTAGCGTCAAAGCCACCAAGATCGATCGCCAATCCAGCCAATCCCAAGTAGTCCCCACAAAATGACCGGCTTCATCAACCGCAATGCCTTCGAGCACCGCACCGAGAGCAAACCCTTGGGCTAAAGCAGCCAAAAAACTGCCCGCACCGAAGGCATAATTCCAAAATAACTTCCGGTTAGAATGTTCGCGAAACTCAAAAGCTACAGCCCGAAATATCAAACCGAAAAGCATCATACAAATCGGGATGTACAAGGCCGTTAAAATCGTGCCGTAAGCCAGGGGAAATGCGCCAAACAAAGCGCCTCCCATCAACACGAGCCAAGTTTCGTTAGCATCCCAAACGTTGCCCAAACTGGTCATTAAAATGCCTCGGCGCTCGTCGTCATCGGCAGTTAGAGATAAGATTCCCACGCCTAAGTCAAAGCCGTCTAGCATGACGTAAAGCAAGAGAAACAAACCCAAAATCACGAACCAAACTTGCGGGAGAAAATGCTCCAAAGCTTGCATAAAATCTCCTATTGTTGTGCTTCTACGGGACGGCGATCGGGAATGTGTTCTGCGGGTTCAGTTTCGATCGCAGGTTGATTGTCTAAACCGGGTATCGGCAGATTCAAATTAGGGCCTTTGCGGATAATTCTGCTGCCAAAATACAAGGCGCAAACAAACAAAAAGCTGTAAATAACTGCAAAGAAAGTCAGAGAAGTTAAAACATTGGTAGCGGGGATGTTCGACACCGCGTCAGCCGTGCGAATTTGCCCGTACAAAACCCAGGGCTGTCTGCCGACACAGCGCACGATCCAACCCGATTCTACAGCAATATATCCCAGCGGCGCTGCTAATACCCAAGCGCGCATCAGCCAAGGTTGACTGCTAATATTTTCAGCGGAAAGTTTGCCGCGCAGCCACTGAATTGTACTGAACAACATCAATCCAACAAAAAAGAATCCAATACCCGACATGATGCGGAAACAATAGTAGATTAAACCTACCATTCTCGGTCTATCTTCTGGTTTCCATTCCTTTAAACCGAGGACTGGTTCGGAGAGTTTTTGTTTGAATTCCAGAACGTATCCCAAGCCATTGGGAATTTTAATTTCCCAGTCGTTCTTTTGGGCTTTTTCGTTAGGAAGAGCTAGCACAGTCCAATCGGCTGAACTTCCGGCTGGGGAAGTTTCCCATTTAGCTTCGATTGCTGCTAATTTGGTGGGCTGATAGTGATAGACTTGTTCGGCGCTCAAATGTCCGATAAATATCTGCAAAGGTGCAACTGCGATCGCCGTGGCGATCGCAATTTTTAAAGATTTGGAAAAGAAGGCTTCGTTGCGTTTGTTGAGAATGTACCAAGCGCTAATTCCACCTATTACAAACAAGGAAGTTTCTAGCGTCGCAAAAAACATATGGAGAATGCTGTTTAATGCGAAGGGGTTCATAATTGCTTGGAAGTAATCGCTGACAACAAATTTGCCGTTGACCATTTCTCCGCCAGCAGGAGTTTGCAGCCAGGAGTTGGCGACTAAAATCCAGACGGTGGATAGGTTTGCGCCGAAGGCTACCATGATTGTAGCGATGTAGTGGACGATCGGGTGAACGCGCCCCCAGCCGAACAGCATAATTCCTAAAAAGCCTGCTTCCAGCATAAATGCCATCGAAGCTTCAAAGCCTAAAATGCTGCCAAAAAAGTCACCCACTGCTTCCGAAAATGGTGCCCAGTTTGTGCCGAATTGAAACTCCATTGGAATACCAGAAGCTACCCCAATCCCGAAGTTTAGGACATAAAGTTGAGACCAAAAACGAGCGTGGCGGTAATAGTCTGGGTTGCGAGTTTTCAGCCACATTCCTTCAACAATTACCAGATAAATTCCCATTCCTGTAGTGAGAACTGGCCACAGCATATGGAATATGGCGGTTAGCGCAAATTGCATCCGCGATAGCGCCACGGTGTTAGATAAGATATCCATGTTTGTGTCCTTTGGTCAGTTCAAGAGATGTTTGTTTGCACGAGATCGAGAATTGACACTGGTTATAATGTAATGTAAAAATTCGTGACATTTTGTAGGTGAAGCAACTTTTAAGGTTTTATACAGATTTGGGTTGTATTTTATAATACATTTATCGACGGAGTTTGTGAATCGATGATAGAAACCTGTTTTCTGGTGTTCTATTTCTTTAGGTTGATTTATTTAAGTCGCAATTTTGTTATTGGGGAGGAGGGGGCGGGTTTATGAGATTTTAGATTTTAGGCAATTATTGTTGGTGAACCCGCCCCTACAAGATTTATGCTTGTTGAAGGGGATATTGTATTACCGAACGTTGGGTGCGGGTTTACGAGATTGTTGGTTTTTGGCGATTATTTCGGTGAACCCGCCCCTACAATATTGTTGTTTGTTGAAGGGGATATTATATTAGCGAACGGTGACTGTATAACTCAGTTTAAAGGGTTTAAAATTAGCTGCTACTTTCGCCGATCCGCTGAGTTCTAATTCGTAAATTCCTGCTTTGGGAAACACAATGTCAGCTCCGGGAATGCCTTGGTAGCGCTCGGCAGATACGGCTTTTAAAGGCGGTTCCATCAGCGGTTTATCCCCCTGTTTGTGATTTTTGGGATAAACGGCTAATTTGCAGTTGCACTGCTCTAACGGGATAATTTGACCGCCCCTGCGAGTCAGCGCAAACCACACTTTTGCAGTTTCTCCGGCGCGGGGATTGTGGTTTGGTTCGAGGTGAAAGGTAGCTGCTACATCTCCCGATACTTCGACTTCGTGGGCTAACACTGAAGTTGAGTTTAGCTGCGGTACGGGAAATATTCCTGCTTGTACTAGCAATCCCACAAAGACTAACAATCCTAAAGTTTTACTTTTGTTTGACAGGTGCAACATAGAAATTATCCAGGGATAAAATTGACCAAAATAAGCGCGATCGCACTAACAAAACTAACACCGCAACCGCCCCTAACAGCGCTGTCAGCAGCCGATCGTGCAGCTTCCATTCAAAACCACCGAGATAGTGGGAACCGATGAGGGCTGCGTGAAGGGCGCACAGCAAAAAAGCGGGTACTGTTAGCAAATGAATTTGCCGCCACAGTTTGCCTAAATAATTTTGAAGCCGATCGCAACTTGTAACCGCTGCGGGTATCATCAACAGTAGCGCCACCATCCCGGCTATCATCGCCAATTGATGCTGCGGCAACATAAAAGATAGCGCGTCAAAATTCCATTGCAGCGTATGATCTAGCATATGAAACGTGTGAGCGACTGCTAGGACAAACGCGCCCACGCCCAAGGCGCGGCGGTAGCGCAGCAGTTGCGGCAAAAACTTGCTGACCGGACGCGCAATCAGTGCTAGCATCAAGCACATTAGCGCTGCGTGACCTGTAAGATCCACCATTGCATCGGTTCGCAGCAGAGTAATGATGCCGATCGCCACTGTCACCCAACCACCCGCACGAAAAAGTTGACTGCGTTTTTGGGCGCTGAATCTACCAGCAAAAAAACCCACTCCCAGCATAGTTGGCAGCGTGCCCATTCCAAAAGCAAACATCGTTGCCGCGCCCAAAATTGGGTTTCCGGTTTCTGCTGCTTTAATTTGGGCCCCGTACAGGAAACCGCAGGGAATTAAACCCCAAAGCAAACCTAAAGCTAACGGTATCCACCAGTTGTTTTGAGTTGCAATCTTTGTCATTGCATTGCTGATGCGATCGTGCTTCACTGGATGCAGCAATGGCAAACGCGGCAGCAAACCCGGCTTAATTTGTACCAATCCAAACCAAATTAGCATTGTACCGGTCACAATGGCGATCGCCCGCCGCAATCCGCTACCCGTACCAGCCATTTGTCCGCCTGCAATTAATACCGAACCCAGTCCGCCAATTGCAGCACCAACTAAAGCATAAGCCGCAATTCTTCCCACATTTAATAGCAGGTGAAAGCGGAAGGAAGCCAATTTACCTTTGTCGGTACTTGACAGAGAAAAAGCCACTGTCAGCGGGCCGCACATTCCGGCGCAGTGTCCGAAACTGCCGAGAAATCCCAAAGTTGCAATTAGCAGGATGTCTAGCATTTTGAGTCATGCGATTTTAGATTTTAGATTTTTTACTGCTTACCCAATGCCCCATGCCCCATGCCCCATGCCCAATTCCCAATTACCCATTTTGAATGCCGAGCGCTAAAATCCCCAAAATTTTCTCAACCTGATTCAAAAAATACTCCACTAAATCTATTTGAACTAATTGCCCTTCCAGTGTTAAAAACTTCCAAATTTCTCCCGTTGTCACAACCCCATAAATCTTTGATACCTCATTTCCCTCCCGTTCGTTAAACAGTTGAGCTGCATACATTTCGGCTGCGCACTGACCCAACCCAGCATTAATATTTTCCTTTTTAGCTTCAACGATTAAAATCGCAGGTGCGCTCAGAATCAAAAGTTCTACCGATCGACTAATCAGAAAATCGCAACTCCCGTTTAATCCCAAGTCGCTGTCAACCGTAAAATCGACACCAGAAAACAAACTAATGCGATCGCGAAACAGTCTGGTAAGTTCCAGCAAAATCGGCGCAATAATCATTTCTGAGCGCGATTTTTCCGTATTGCTCGCCAGAGCAAAAGGAACATTATAAGCTAAAGTTTGTGTTAGATAGTTGCTGCATTCTAACGCAGGTACGGCAGAAAACAAATCTTGTCTGGGCGAAATCGTTAAATTTAAAGATTTTTTGACACTTGCCAAACTAAAATCGCTGTAAGCCATATTTTTAACCCTTCCAATTCTCAATGCCCAATGCCCAATGCCCAATGCCCAATGCCCAATAACTACTTTTGTTCTGGATGCGCCGCCGCAGGCGAAGCTGCACCCATTTGATTGATCGCAGCGATGAGCTGATAAAGTCGCCCCGAATCCCGCTGGTTAAAATGCAAAATCAGGCGGGGTAAATCGAAAGTTTCATCTCCGGCTTCGGCGGATAGAGCTTTACTTTTTTCAATTTTACCCTCTACCAAAATATCGCTGAACTCAGTATTTAAGCGATCGACATTACCATCAGAAAGTTCAGTTTTTAAGCGAATTACCAGTTTTCCCTCCACGTAGCGGCAGGAGTGATAAACCAGATAAAAACTCGCGATCGCCTCGCAGGCTACCTCTATATTGTCCGTAATTGTATACAAACTGCGATCGTCAGCAGAAATCAAACCCCGTCCCCGCAATTGTTTTTGCACAAAAGTATTCCAATCGTGCCAATAATCGCCTCCGGGTCGATCGATCAATACCAAAGGAGCCGGCCCAAACTTGCCAGTTTGAGTCAAAGTCAGACACTCAAAAGCCTCGTCCAGAGTGCCGAAACCACCGGGAAACAGAGCTAAACCATCGCTTTCGCGCAGAAAAAATAACTTGCGCGTGAAAAAATATTTAAAATTGAGCGCTTTGCGATCGCCCGCAATGAAAGGATTAGAACCCTGCTCAAAAGGTAACTGAATGTTGAGCCCAAAAGAACGTTCAGCAGTCGCCCCCTCGTTTCCCGCCTGCATGATTCCGCCGCCGCCGCCAGTAATCACCATAAACCCCTGCTGGGCGATCGCCCGTCCAAAGTCTCTGGCCATCAAATATTCCGCCGATGCCGGCGATACTCTCGCCGAACCAAAAATCACAATTTTGCGAACGTGGCGGTAAGGATAAAACATGGAGAAAGCTTTTTCCATATCTCGCAGAGACGACGAGATAATTTTCCAGTCTAGGCGATCGAGATCCTCTGAGGCCATTTGCACTATAGTAGAGAGCGATCGTTCGATCCACTCTTCGTGCTTAGACATTGGCAGGCGCGAGATCAAACCGATAACTTCAGCTTGGAGCGACTCAAAAGCTTGACCAGACCCAGATGGAATCATGAATTTTTCCGAAACGGTAACAATTTGTCGAATCATCAAAATTAAGGGGCAAGCCAAATTTAGAAGCCAATAGTCACCAGCAAATTGCTCTGCTCGCAACTAATAACTTTTCCAGTAGCCTTGCCCCGGTTCTGAAGCGAGTAGCTTTCGCTGCCCAAAAAAACAGCGTAAAACCCCTCGCAGTGAAGTTAAATGTACTTTTCCAGAGTGTTGGCCAGAGTAGTTTTCGGAACTGCCCCAACCACCATATCCACCCGCTGACCGCCCTTAAATATCATCAGCGTCGGAATGCTGCGGATACCGTATTGGCTGGCCACGTTAGGATTCTCGTCGGTATTAACTTTTACTACCTTGACTTGCCCTTCATATTGCTGGGCAATTTCGTCTACGACGGGCGCCACCATCCGACAGGGCCCGCACCAGGGAGCCCAAAAATCCACTAGAACTGGAACTTCGCTATCGAGCACTTCCTGCTTAAAGGTAGAGTCGGTTACTTGCGCGGCTGCTGACATCCCTAGCCATCCTTGTAAATACTATTTCTCGGATAACAAGTCTAGCAAAAAGTGTCACCACTTGCGTCAACGATTTTAACAGAAAGCTTCCGAAGGAAAAATGCTTCCGAAGGAAGAAGGGAGAAGGGAGAAGGAAGAAGGGAGAAGGCACAAGGTTTCTGATGTTCAAGGCACTGATGTTTCCGAAGGCACTGATGTTCAAGGAACCAGAAAAATTCACCCCATCTCTCACTCTTCCCCTCTCCCCATCTCCCTACTCTCCCCATCTCCCCACTCTCCCCGAGAATCCGGAGCTAACAGCCTCAGCTCAGTACCTAGTAAATAAGACCGAAGGTTTGGGTAAAAAAGGAACCGCCCGAACAGTAGTCCGGGCGGAGTGTGGTGTGAGGAGTGAACGGAAACTTGTGTCTCCGCTTCTTCTATTCTGACACCTACTTCTCGATAATTCCACAAGATTCTGTAAATTTCGAGACTATCCCATAAATTTTGTCAAGGTACGCTGGAAGTCGATCGGTAAATCTACTTACCCATGCCCAACTGCTGAGCTTTTTGATATACTTTACCCTCAGTCAGCAGAGAAGGAGCAATCACCACTTCCACTTGCTGCATCTCCTTAAGGTTCTTAGCGCCCAGAGTGCCCATGCTAGTTTTCAGAGCTCCGAGCAAGTTGTGCGTACCGTCATCTAACAGCGCTGGCCCCCGCAAAATTTGCTCCAAAGTGCCGGTAGTCCCCACGCGAATGCGAGTGCCGCGCGGCAAAACCGGGCTCGGAGTCGCCATCCCCCAGTGAAAGCCGCGCCCGGGAGCTTCGGCAGCCCTGGCAAAGGGCGAACCAATCATCACTCCATCGGCGCCGCAGGCAATGCACTTGCAGATATCGCCGCCGGTAATTAAACCGCCGTCAGCAATCACCGACACGTATTTGCCAGTTTCGCGATAGTAGTCGTCCCGCGCGGCGGCGCAGTCTGCTACCGCTGTGGCTTGGGGAACGCCGACACCCAATACGCCCCGAGACGTGCAAGCAGCACCCGGCCCGATGCCCACCAGAATGCCTGCAGCGCCTGTTTTCATTAAATTGAGGGCGACTTCGTAGGTCACGCAGTTGCCCAAAATTACTGGTATCGGCATCTCTTGACAGAATTTTGCCAAGTCTAAAGATACGATCGACTCTGGGGAAAGAAAAGCTGTCGAGACGACAGTTGCTTGCACAAAAAATATATCGGCTCCCGATTCAGCAACCGAAGAGCCGTATTTGCTCGCGCCGGCCGGGGTACCGCTGACAGCGGCAATCCCTCCTCCAGCTTTAATTTCTTTAATTCTCAGGTCGATTAATTCTGGCTTGATGGGTTCGGCATAAAGTTGCTGCATTAGGGAAACAAATTCGTGGTTCCCGACACTCGCGATGCGCTCTAATATTGGCTGGGGGTCGGCATAGCGGGTTTGAATTCCTTCTAGGTTCAGCACGCCCATTGCTCCCAATTCCGACAGCAAAACGGCCATCCGCACATCGACTACTCCGTCCATTGCGCTGGCGACGATCGGGATTTCTCGATCGATCCCCCCAATCTGCCACTTGGTATCCGCCAAACTCGGATCGAGGGTGCGCTGTCCCGGTACGAGCGCGATTTCATCTATGCCGTAAGCTCTGCGAGCGCTTTTGCCCCGCCCAATTTCAATATTCACGCTGTTTCACTTCCACAATGTATTTAAATTAGACTAACAAAAAGTTTAGTCGGCCTGCGCTTCGCGATCGCGCGGCCGTGTTTAAAAAAAGTTCAGCAGTGACTCTGATTTTATGAAATCGAACGGGATACTTTTCCTCAGCAACGGTCATGGGGAAGACGCGATTAACTGTCAAATTGTCCATAGTTTGAGAGCATCTGGCGCGGATGTTGATGTTTCGGCGATGCCGATTGTAGGTGACGGCGCTGCTTACGCGCGATCGAGCGTACCCATTATTGGGCCCACCAGTCCCATGCCATCTGGGGGAGTTTTTTACATGAATCCCCTATTTTTCCTCAAAGATGTTAGGGCGGGGCTAGTTCGTTTGACTTGGCGGCAATTGCAGGCTGCAAGGACGCATTCTGGGCGCTGCGATTTGGTCGTGACGACTGGGGATCTGATCGCGGCGGGCTTCGCCCGATCGACCGGCCGCCCCTATATAATTTTTCTGTCAGCTCATTCTAGTTATTACGAAGGCGAAGTCTATTTGGGTTTTATCTTGAACTATTTGCTTTCCTCCGACCAATGTCTAGCTATTTTTACTAGAGATGCTTTGACTGCTGCTGACTTAAACCGACAGGGTTTAAAGAAAGCTCAGTTTGTCGGCAATCCCGTCATGGACAACCTCAATTCTACTGGCAAAGATTTGCAGTTAATTGCCGGAGTTCGGACGATCGCCCTTCTCCCCGGTTCTCGGCTCCCGGAAGCCACCGACAACCTCGTTTTGCTGCTGGAATTGGTGAAAGAAATTGCTGCTAACTCTACTGTAGCGGTGCAGTTTCGGGCGGCTTTAGTTCCGAGTTTGATGCTTGAATTAGATGATATTGCAGCCAGAGCCGGATGGCAAGTGCGATCGGGCAAACTCATTTTTTCAGGAATCAAACAGCGCGGTAGCGAAAAAGCAGCAACAGTTGAAGTGATTTGCTATTGTGATGCTTTTGCCGATATTTTACAGCAGTCGAGTTTAGTAATTGGGATGACAGGAACTGCTGTCGAACAAGCTGTGGGCTTGGGAAAACCAGTAATTACAATTCCCGGTAACGGCCCGTCATTTACATATAGATTTGCTGAGGCTCAAAACCGGCTTTTAGGTAATTCTGTGCAGGTTATTGGCACAGAACCAGCGGATTCTGATATTTTGAAGCAAGCTGCTTTAGCGGTCGATCGAACTTTGCAAGACGAAAGTTATTTGGAAAGTTGCGTTAAAAACGGTTTAGAGAGAATGGGGGAAGCTGGTGGCAGCAGCAAGATTGCTAATTACTTAGCAAAATATCTCGAAAAAAGACATTTTTTTACAATAAATAAAATAGGTTCGTAGTGATGATTTTAGTCCTTTTCAATCGAAAAAAGACATTTTTTTACAATAAATAAAATAGGTTCGTAGTGAGGACTTTAGTCCTTTTCAATCAGGACTAAAGT
>JAUBOH010000102.1:0-18111 GCA_036700145.1 Microcoleus occultus BM001215366 | reverse complement strand
TTGGAGTGTCCCTACCCCGATTTATTGTAGGGACACTCCAAAAGCCGTGTCCTGATTTCGGGTAATATCAATTCCGATGCTACCGGATTTGATATGATGCCGATCGCACGAATGGTAAAATGCAAATACGCCATCTCCAACTAATTATCGACTAGCAATTTATCTATGACTCTCCAACTAAGCGAAAAAGCCAAAGAATTAATCCCGAAAGCCCGAATTGTCAGCTTTGCTACCTGGAAAAGTTCCCACACTCCCGCAGAAATCCAACTGTTTCAGGCTGCTGACGACGCAAGTCGATATCTCGCCGATGAAGATTTGCAACAACTTCATTCATCGGAACCAACATCGGTTAATATAGCTAAGTTCCTGCGCGACAGTGCGGCCGATATCGTATCCGAAGCCAGGGAACAAGTCTTAGCTGAATATCCGAATATTTCTGAGCCCGGAGGCGAACTTTATCCCCCAGCCCGGGCTGAAGCTTGCTGGCGCGATTTCTGGCATTTTCTCCGCTGCATTACCTATGGAATTGCCGCAAATACTGCCGAATTTACCAGCGATGAAGGGCTGCATAACATGAATTTGCTCTATCAAGAGTTGGGCGTTCCTTTGCCGGCAATGGTTCTGGGTTTAGAAGGTATTAAGGCTGCTAGTTTGAAGCGGTGCGATTCGGGCGATCGGGCAAAATTAGCTCCTTATTTCGACCATTTGATTGCGAAAATGAGCCAGTTTAGTTAAATTTGGTGCGCCTGTTTAGGAACGGGCTAGGGCGTGTTTTCTTGCCTCTTCTGTAGGTTGGGTTAAGCGTAGCGCCACCCAACAAATCTACGAAAAATGTTTGGTTTCGTTCCGGTTCCTGAGCGTAGTCGAAGGGCAACCCAACCTACAATTTAAGGCTACAATTTATCGAAAATAAAGCGCAATTTGCAACCCTAATTATCCCGCGCGTAAAACCCTAAATGATTGGAAATCGGACGTTCCTGCATCGGGATTTTATTCTGAATCGGGGCGTTCAACAGTTTCGCTCCAGACGGCGATGCGACGGCTAAAGTTACCGAACCGCCGCCGTCCAAATTCAGGACTGTATCGGCTCCCAACTGCGCCGAAATCTCTGCTATTTCGCTCAATTTCAGCCCTTCGCTGTACAGCCTCTGCTTGCCGTCTGCCAGAATCAACCACAGTTTTTCGCCTCTGGAGTCGATCGCCGCAACTGCACGGGGATAAGGTTTATCTTCCTTGCTTTTTTCCTGACTTTGTGCTACTATTTTGCCGTTTTTTACCAGCAAAGTATCTCCCGCAATTCCATAGGCTGTCCCCGCCGGACAAGTGCCGTTTTCGATGATTTGAGCGCGGTTGTTGGCATCAAAACAAAGGGCGGGAAAGTTGGAATCTGGTTGGGAATAAGCTTGGTTTTTAGCAATGGCGTGTCCGACATTATTTACTCGATCGCCACTGCGGGGATAGTAATCCCAAGGTGCTTCCTCGATGCAGGTATAAAAGAAATTGGCATTGACTGCTAGTTGCAATTTAAATTCTTTGAGAAATTCAGTAGCGGTGCGGGCGTTGGTTTCTGTTAAGTCGGCTGTTGGGGTTCCGGGAGTGACAAAAATTCCGATTCCCGGTGCTTTGAGGTCGATGCTAACAATGTGAATGACGTTGGGACGCGGATTTGAGCGAAATTCTCTGCGGTAGGCTATTCCTTGAAAGAGCGATCGGGCTTCGTTTGTTTGGGCTGGACGCAAAAAGTAGGGAATGTTGTAGAGTAGTATTGGTGCGAGCAATATTCCGAAACCGAGAATCTGCGAAATTTTTTTGATGTTGGGGCGATCGGTTAGTTTCATTTTGTGTGTTGGGGATTTTTTTAAACGAACCGCGAAGGCGCGAAGGTGCGAAGGAAGAGTAGAGGGTAGATTTAGATTTTTTGAAAGATGAATTATTCGGATTGTCACAATTTTAGCAATCAAGTTTTGCGAAGTCGATCGTTCCGAGGAGAAGTTGTCAACGGTGCTGATGTTCGAGGCTGCAATTTTAGAAATGCTCAGTGGTCGGGTACGAATTTTATGGTGCGAAAATTGGGATTTCTGGGCGACAGATTGCTGTGGGTGCGTGCTGGGGCGATCGCGATTTGTTTGGTTGTGGGCGATGTTCTGACTAGACTGATTCTGGGCACCCAAGGACAAATACCGGAGTCTCGCAGTTGGCCTTTTGTGCTGTTGCTGTACGGGGTTTTGAGCGCTGCTGGCCTGGCTGGGGCGATCGCCTGCAAGTACCCGAAAACTTCTAAATTGGGTAGATTTGCGGGGACAATTTCTGCTATTCTATCGGGGGCTTTGTTGGGCTTTTTCTATGCTGGTAGTGCAACTAATAATAATTCTCAGGCTGCTCTTGCTGGAATGGCGATCGGCGGGGTGTTAATGTTTTTTGTGAGTTCCCGGATTCGCAGCCAATTTGCTCAAGTGGCGATCGCAGCGGCCCGAAGTGTTGCGACTTATGCAGCGGCTTTTTTGTTTTCTGCAACTGCTAGCGCTTTTCTGAGCACTGACAAACTTTTTTGGGGTACGTGTTTCGCTTTGCTGTCGCTGCTGTATCTTTGGTTTTCGTTTGTGTCTTTTTCTGCTATTGTTCGAGAGATTATTGGAAATGCTGAGGGTACTTCGTTGTGAGGGGCAAATCTCGCTGAGGCTAAGTTCGAGATGAATTGCATCAATCTAAAATTTAAAATATAAAATCCCATGAGTGACATTCAAACAGCGATCGATCCGGCCCAAAGCGACGCTTTACTGCAAACGGTGAGGGAGCAAAGAGCTCTCGAAACTTTCAATCCCAACGATAGCGAACTTCTCAAAAAGATGGTCGAATGTATGGGAGATTCGCGGGGAATGATGAGGCTGAGTTTTGCGGAAATTCTCGGCTCAATTGGCAAACCTGCAACTCCTTTTTTGCTGGAAGCTCTAGCACACCACCCGAACCCAGTCGTGCGTAGAGCAAGTGCTAAAACCCTGACTCTGATTTGCGATCCGATCGCCCTTCCCACCCTGCTAGAAGCTTTTTTGCACGATGAGGATACTGTTGTCAACGGTTCGTCTGCGGCGGCCCTCGCCAAATTGGGCAAGCCATCGGTGCCGCACCTGCTGGAAGTTTTAGCCTCGCCAAAATATTCAGAAAGTACCAAAGGACACGCGGCTTGGGCTTTGGCGTTTATTGGCTCGAAGGCAAAAGAATGTTTGTATCGGGAAATCGCCTCGGATTCGGTTGAGGTGCGGGCTGCTGTCGTGGGGGCGATCGGCAAAATCGCTCAAGAAGAACCCGAAGAAGCTGCATTTAACCTGTTAATTAATGCTCTCACAGACACAGCGGAAACCGTCCGCATCGAAGCAGCATCGGCTTTAGCAAATGCTGCTTACAAACCTGCAATTCCTAACTTGATAGAGTTACTACATCATGGGAGTTGGGAAAGCCGAAAAGCGGCGGCTTTGGCATTGATGAAAATTGGCGTTAGCGAAGATCCGCCGGAGTTTTCTGTTGTTTTGGAACCGCTGGTAACTGCTTTGAATCGGGAGTCGGAAGCGCCGGTGCGGCAGGTGATTCAGTTGGCGATTTCGCAGATTGAAAAAAAGTCGGGGGAGGAAGAGTGGGATTAAACAGTTGACAGTTGACAGTTGACAGTTGACAGTGAAGAAAAAGCCAGGGGTTGGAAACCGCGCCTATAAAGACAAAACCTACCTCTGTGGGTTGAAGAATTGTTACCCACGCTGAATACGACAAAGAGAAATGGAAAAATGACCGTAACTTTTGACAGAGCAACTTATAGCTATTTGCTGGCAGAAATTGCTCCAAAGGCGATCGAATCCGAGGAAGAATACGATCGCCTTCTGGCAGTGGCTGAGCGGCTAACGTTCGCGAAAAACAGCACTCCCGAGGAGAGAGTTTTATACAAGTTGTTAGTCACGCTGATTGAAGTTTATGAGACAGAAAATTATCCGATGGACAAATCCGAGCCTCATGAGATTTTGCAACACATCATGGAATCCAGTGGCATCCGTCAAGCTGACTTAATAGGTATCATCGGATCAAGTGGCGTGGTATCTGAGGTTGTCAATGGAAAAAGAGCGATTAGCAAGGCACAAGCTAAGGCTCTCGGTGATTATTTTAAAATCTCACCTAGCTTGTTCATTTAATTTGGGAATAGGACATTGGGAATAGGGCATGGGTTATTTCTTACTTGTTTATTAGAAAAACTACTAACAAGTAACCACTAGCCACTACCAATTAGCAATGCCCGATGCCCCATGCCCCCATGCCCCATGCCCCATGCCCCATGCCCCATGCCGGAAATCCTCCCAATGCCCGATGCCCGATGCCCCATGCCCCGTGTCGCGAAATGTTACAGATTATTACTTTGTTTCTAATAAATGAGACTGGGAAGCCCGTTGTCTTTTATGTTCTAAATCGACTTGTTAAATAACAAGATTTTTACCTTTTATTCAGAAGGAGAGCTCAATGCTAGACGCATTTTCCAGAGCCGTAATCACGGCAGACGCCAAAACCGGTACTATTGGCGGCACTGAACTCGCTGCATTAAGAAATTTTATTGCTGAAGGCAACAAGCGCTTGGATGCAGTAAACGCGATCGCCAGCAACGCAAGCTGCGCCGTTTCTGATGCCATCTCCGGCATGATCTGCGAAAACCAAGGCTTGATTCAAGCCGGTGGTAATTGCTACCCCAACCGTCGCATGGCTGCTTGCTTGCGCGATGGCGAAATCATCCTGCGCTACGTTACCTACGCTTTGCTCGCTGGTGATGCTTCCGTTTTGGACGATCGTTGCTTGAACGGCTTGAAAGAAACCTACATCGCTCTGGGCGTGCCTTCTGGCTCCGCAGTGCGTGCAGTTCAAATCATGAAAGCGATCGCCGTCGCTCACATCACTAACACCAACACTGAAGCTTACGGAGGCAACCGCTTCCGCAAAATGGATGTAATTGCAGGCGACTGTTCCTCTTTGGCTTCTGAAGCTGCTAGCTACTTCGATCGCGTTGCTTCTGCTCTGAGCTAATTAAAGCAGGCCAACAGTTACTGGCTTCAAGAGCCGGTTGAATTGAAACAAACTGTCAAAAATCTATTTCTGGAGATATCAGAACATGAAATCAGTAATCACCACAGTAGTCACGGCTGCTGATGCGGCGGGGCGTTTCCCCACCACCTCTGACTTGGAGTCCGTTCAAGGAAGCATTCAACGCGCTGCTGCTCGTTTAGAAGCTGCTGAAAAGCTGGCTGCTGGAATCGACGCAGTTGCTAAAGAAGGCTACGATGCTTGCATCAAAAAATATCCTTACTTGAACAACGCTGGCGAAGCCAACGAAACTCAAGTCAAGAAAGACAAATGTATGCGCGACATCAAGCACTACCTGCGCTTGATCAACTACTGCTTGGTAGTTGGCGGCACCGGCCCTCTTGATGAATGGGGTATTGCCGGTCAACGCGAAGTTTACCGCGCCTTGAACTTGCCTACAGCTCCTTACGTTGCTGCTTTGGTTTACACTCGCGATCGCGCTTGCGCTCCTCGCGATATGTCTCCTCAAGCCTTGGTAGAGTTCCGCGCTCTCCTCGACTACACGATCAACTCCCTTTCCTAGTAGGAAGATTGACCGCATAATTTACGGCCTTGTTGGACGTAAGTTCGATCGGTTGGAGGGACTCTTGGGACGCTGCAAAAGCCTAAATCGGGTTTAGTATCGCGCTAAGAGTCCCTTAACTTTAAGAGTCATTAGTCAGCAGTCATTAGTCATTAGTTATGTATTATTAGTTATTAGTTATTAGTAGGGTGCACAGCGCCAACCTTGCGCCTAGTAAGTAGAGATGAAAAAAAACTAAAAAATATTAATATCACGTTCGGTTGAATAGTTATAATACTACCCGATAGTCCTATGCCGATACAGGATTTATCAAGAATTACCCGAACCTGATATGATCCGTGTATCTGTGTTTTCCCTGTCGTGAATAAAGGTTATTGGTAATTGGTAAGTGGATAAACGTTTTTTCAAGCTATTTAATCTTACAGAAGAACAGGCGATCGCCATTTTGCAAACGCCAATGGATCAACTCGACGACCCTTACGATCGCTACATAGCCGCCTCTCATTTAGTAAACTTTTCTACATCCAAGTCGATCGCAGCCCTGATCGCAGCAGTCGAAAATACTGACCCGCACCTAGACAACCGCTCAGTTCGCCGGAAAGCAGCCGAAACTTTGGGGCGGTTAGAAGCAACACCTGCACTCGCATCCCTCCATTCTTGCTTGCACGATGACGACTGTTATATAGTAGAAAATGCAGTTTGGGCGATCGGCGAAATCGGCACGCAAAATCCCGATACTTTAGAAGATATTGCCAAATTGCTCGACAAACCAGCTCAAAGCTATCGAGTGATTATTCAGGCTTTGGCGAAGTTGAATTACACAGCAGCACTCGATCGCATTCGCAAGTTTGCCGACTCAGAAGACGGGATGATTCAAGGTGGGGCCCTCACCACAATCTGCCGCTTTTCCGGGGATTACTCTCCGATGCCGCGCGTGGTGGAATTGCTCCAAAGCTCTAATGTTAATGCCCGCCGCAGCAGCATTCAAGACTTAATTGATGCTAAATACTATCAGGCAATTCCTCAGATATCTCGCTGTCCCGTGTCTTTGGTGTTTCGGCTGCGGGCTGTGCGGATGTTAGCAACTGCGGGGATTCCGGCGGGAGAAATTACTTTTGCCGAAATTGAACCGATGCTCGATCGCATCATTGGCGATCGGCCCGAAGACCTCGATTTAGTCCACGAATACGACCAACTCCCCAGCCTCGAATTTGCAATTAAGGAACTCTACGAAACAGATTTCGGGCGCTGCTATCTGGCAACCAAAACCCTGCTAGAATCCTACAAAAACGAAGCACCGGATGCCTTGCTGGCAACTTTTGCCGAATCAGCATACAACGATTACGGCGCGCACTATCACGTCATGAAACTGCTCGGCTGGCTCAACTACGCCCCTGCTTTCGATTTACTCATAGAAGCGCTGCACAATCGAGAACCGCAGTTCCAAAAATCCCGTGCCGCCGCAGCCATCGCTCTCGGCGAAATAGGCGACAAGCGCGCTGTTGCCGAACTTAAAACTTGTCTGGAAACTAGAATTTGGGATTTGAAATATGCTAGTTTGATGGCATTGGAAAAATTAGGAGATAACAGCGGCTGCGAGATTTTGGCGGCCGATGACGATTTGCTGATTCGGGCAAAAGCAGCGAGTTTAGAATCTAGAGTATAATAATTTAAGGTTGGTAAAAGCATTAATGACTGCTGACTAATGACTGCTGACTAATGACTAATGACTAATGACTAATGACTAAAATGCCTAAAGAAGAACTATTCCAACAGCTAAAGCATCCGAATCCCCATATGCGGAAGCGGGCTATGAGCGAATTAGCAGAAACTCGCGACGAAACCACGATTCCCCGCTTGATGGGAATTTTGGATGAGGAAGATGTCGTTTATCGCCGATCGGCAGTGCAAGTTCTGGGTATAATCGGTGCTGACGCTTTGCCGTCGCTGGTAGATTCTCTGCTAAACAGCCAGAGTGCGACGGTTCAGGCGAGTTGTGCAAAGGCATTAACGGCGATCGCTGTCAACTATCCAGATCAAACTTTTCCAGAACTCGGAATGCAAGGGCTGAAAAAAGCCTTGCAAGATCCAAATCCGGTGGTTTATATTTCCTCGGTGATGGCGCTGGGACAAATTGGAGCCCCGGCTTTAGATATCTTGGTGGAGGCGATCGAACATACTGACAATATTGCCTTAGCTGTGGCGATAACTGGTTCGTTGGCGACGATCGGAGGTACAAAAGCTTGTGAGGTTTTGTCAGCGGCGGCGGCTAATCCCGATGCAGATCCTTACATTCGCGAATCTGCCGAAAGTGCTTTATCTCGGTTGAAACAGGTGAGTGATTGGAATTCCGGCGGTTAGTTGGAGTGAATGTGCCACGAGTGCGAAAGTTGTGACAGTCAAATTCAAGTGCGTTAGCGAAGCTTGCAGCTATTGGATCGACCTTTCCATTCACTTGATATAAGTAACCGGATACTCGGGATTTTCAGGATTGGGAATTAATCGCTGATTTTTACAATCCACCAAAAAATCCAACTTTTCCAAAACAACCTGACCGATCAACACCTCATCACCAGTTACTAAAGCATCTTCAGTAGTCCTGCGTCCTTCAATTTCAACTAATATAGCTTCCGTCACTCCTACAGTTTCCCGACGCCCATCAGCATATTTAACAACTTGTTGACCGATAATCCGCAAACCAAGCTGCTGTACAATCTCTGATGAAATTACAAGGTAAACTGAGCCTGTATCTACCAAACCTTCTATTTCACACTCGCGCAACAGCCGATGCGCCAGCAACCCCCGACTTACTAGCGCTTCATCTATGGCATTTGTCAGCTTTACCTGAGTGCGAACTGCCCCCATATTCTTAATTCCATCTAGTTCTAGTTTATTTAATTCTTGCATATCAAATTACCTTTAAATCTTTCCCTATTCACATTATAGGGGTGCTGCTAACTAATCCGCGATCGCCCTTAATTTACACTCAAAAATAGAAAAGCGATCGCCCCTGATTTTTCAAAGGAAAACTCAAGGGCGATCGCTATAATCAAAATCTTTATCTCATATCAGAGATTTTTTTGTCAAACTGTTGTTTTTCCTAAACAGCTTGTTTAACGGAGAGGGAGGGATTCGAACCCTCGTTAAGTTGCCCTAAACACACTTTCCAGGCGTGCGCCTTCAACCGCTCGGCCACCTCTCCAGGGCTAAATTCATTCATTCAGCCACAGCTAAACTATCTTAGCAGAACAAATCTGATTTGGGAAGGGGGTAACGGCATAAATTTGCTGTTTAATATGGGTAGGGTGTCTTGCTCGGGGGGGCTGAATTCTCCTCCCGGTGTCGCAAACCCGTTCATATAAAGGATTTGGCTTCCCAAAGCCCAATCTAAAATCTAAAATCTAAAATCTAAAATTCCATGACTCGTTCTTACACAATTAAAATTCATCACAGACAAACGGGATCGCACCACACAGTCCGAGTACCCGAAGACCGCTATATTCTCCAAAGCGCCGAAAACCAAGGAGTAGAATTGCCCTTTTCCTGTCGCAACGGTGCTTGTACCGCCTGTGCGGTGCGCGTCAAGTCTGGGGAATTGCACCAGCCTGAAGCAATGGGACTTTCCGTGGAACTGCAAAAAGACGGTTATGCGCTGCTGTGCGTCAGCTATCCCCGTTCCAACATGGAAGTAGAGACACAAGACGAAGACGAAGTGTACGAACAGCAATTCGGCCGCTACTTCGCCAAAGGTAAAGTTAGATTCAGTTTGCCGTTAGATGAAGAATGACGCAATTTTTTCAATTATCAACTACCAATTATTCATGCTTTATCGGTTATTCGCGATCGCCCTTTGTCTGTTGCTAGCTAGCTGCCAAAAACCAGAAATTCCCGAAGGTACGATCGCCAAAGTAGAAAGGGCGATCAGCGGACAAACAATCGAAGTTATCAGTACAGCCGACAAAATTGCCTTATTAGAACAAATCAGGCTAATTGGTATTGATGCGCCGGATTTAAAACAGCCGCCTTGGGGAGAAGCAGCCAAACAAAGACTAGAACAGCTAATTGGAGGAAAACAGGTATTGTTAGAATCAGACATCGAAGCAAAAGACCAGTTCGATCGCAAACTAGCATACTTGTGGCAAGATAAAATCCTGCTCAACGAACAGCTAGTCAAAGAAGGCTATGCTTTAGCCTCAGTGCGATCGCGCAACACCAAATATCAACAGCGACTGCTCAACGCTCAAGAATGGGCGAGACTCATGGCTAAAGGGCTGTGGAATCCAGAACGAGCCCTGCGCCAAACCCCCGCAGAATTTCGCCAGCAAAATCAGAAATAGTCATTGGGAATTGGGCATTGGGCATTGGGCATTGGGAATTGGGAATTGTTGACTGTTAACAGTTAACTGTTGACTGTTAACGGCGTTGAGTGATGACAACTGACAACTGACAACTAACAACTAACAAATGACAGAAAATCAACTGCAAAACTACTTAGAAATAGCCACTGAAGCAGCACTTGCTGCCGGTTCCGTGCTGCAATCTTTCTGCGGAAAACTAGAAAATATTCAAGAAAAAGGCCGATCGGGCGATTTAGTCACAGAAGCCGACAAAGCCTCAGAAGCCGTCATCTTAGAAATTCTGGGCCGCCACGTACCCGATCATGGCATCCTCGCCGAAGAATCGGGCAAATTGGGGAATGCTAGCAGCAAATACCTGTGGGCGATCGACCCTTTGGACGGCACAACCAATTATGCTCACCAATATCCTTTCTGGGCCGTGTCGATCGGACTTTTAATCGACGGCATACCACAAATTGGCGTAATTTACGACCCATTACATAACGAATTGTTTCGGGCAGGCAAAGGATTGGGAGCAACCTGCAACCGGAGGGCGATCGCCGTTTCCCAAATCTCAGAATTGAGAACCAGTTTGTTAGTGACCGGCTTTGCGTACGATCGCCGGGAAACAACCGACAATAACTATGCGGAATTCTGTCACCTCACCCACCTCACCCAAGGCGTGCGGCGCAGCGGTTCGGCATCCCTAGACCTCGCACACCTCGCGATGGGGCGATCGGACGGATACTGGGAACGGGGACTCGCCCCTTGGGACGTAGCAGCCGGTGCAGTCATCGTCTCCGAAGCCGGAGGTCAAGTTACAGCTTATGACGGCAGTGCCTTTGCGATCGACTCAGGTCGCGTTTTGGCGACAAACGGCAGAATACACAGCGAACTCAGTGGCGCACTGCTAGCAGTTCCTCCCTTATCTTCCTGGAGGTAGCGCGCCTTCGGCGAGGGATCGGGGATAGTACGGGGGTCACAACCCCTTGACTCAGGCTACATTAAAGAATAGTGAAAAGCCAGGAAAGCGAGAGTAAAAGTTATGTCTTTTGAAATGACAAAAGGGCTGTTCAAGTACGACTTTACAGATCAGCACGCAATTTTGGGAGTTCCCTTAGACGCCGAGTTTAGCGACATCCGCAAGCGCTACATGAAAATCGCCCGCCGCTTGCATTCGGATACTTGCTCTTTTGAAGACCAAGCCGATAAAGATTGGGCCAACCAATTTTTGTCAAAAGTAGTCAATCCGGCCTACAACAAATTCTCTAAGGAAAGCGATCGCAAAGAATACAACCTACTGTTAGCCGCCATCGCCAAGCGCGTCGCTAAAGAACAGGCGAAAATGCACATCGAAAGCGAAGCAGCCAAACAGTTAGCTACTGCTAAAGATTTGGAAGAAGCTTATAAAACAGCAGTTGGCAAACTCGCTCTCAAGCAGTACGAGTCGGTTCAAGAAACCCAAGATGCGATCGATCAAATTAGCGAACTCAACATGGTTTACCTGCTGCGAAAAGAGCGCCTCGGCGGTAGTGTTGGGGTAGTTAGTCCACCCCCAAAACCCGACGACAAAGTGACAAAAATAGACTCCACGACGACTGTTACCCCTCCACCACTACCAAAACCCCCAGACGACTCGCTGGCCGATCGATCTTGTCGCCGAGCTCAAGGATTCATGGACAGCAAAAATTACGCTAAAGCAAGTTTGGAGTTGAAAGAAGCCATAAAACGCGAACCGAAACACAGCCAGGCTCACGCTCTGTTAGCAATGTGTTACTTTCAACAAAATCAAGCCACAATGGCAAAACTTGAAGTGCAAAAAGCTTTGGCATCAAATCCAGAAGAACCGACGGCTTTGGAGGTCAAGAAAAAGCTGGAACAGTCAGCAGCTTCTGATGCCAAAAGCAAAAAAAATGAAGGCAAACTGGGCGCGTTTTTTGGAAGTTTGTTTGGCGGCAAAAAGAAATAATCAGTAGTTTAGTGAGGAGTATTGAGTATTGAGTTTTGAATAAAAAAATATTCAAAACTCATAATTCATAACTTTCAATTTTCCAAATGACAACTAATAACTACAGGACTTACGTGCAAACTCTATTCGTAGGGTGCGCACTGCGCACCTTACACTATTGGTAGTGTAAAAATTTAAAATTTGCGTCCAGGATTGAACTCACAAGCGACAGCCCGACAGGGATAGACGCGGATACAGGGATTAATGTTTTTTACTTTCTCCTACTGACAAAAGTCAACAGTCAACTAACTTATGGTTTACCAACCCCCATCGGGTGCAAGAGATTTATTGCCCCTAGACGTTGCTCAAAAAACTTCGATCGAACGGTGCTTGCAGCAGGTTTTTCACCGCTGGGGCTATCACCGGATTATTACTTCTACTCTCGAAAGGCTGGAGACTTTGATGGCTGGGGGCGCGATCAACCGATCGACCTTAATTCAACTCCAAGACGCTGAAGATGGAGAACTTGGCTTGCGCCCGGAATTAACAGCATCGATCGCCCGCGCGGCTGCGATGCGGATGTCCGGGACTCGCTGGCAGCCCCAGCGCCTCTACTACAACGCTAACGTCTTCCGCAAAGGCCCAGATACCGGCTCAGGCGGGCAACAGGAGTTCTATCAAGCTGGGGTAGAGCTCCTCGGTGCGGGCGGGACGGTTGCGGATGCCGAAGTGCTGCTGCTGCTGTCTGAGTGCTTGCAGAGCTTAGAAATTGATGACTGGCATTTGGTTCTGGGAGAAGCGGGCTTGACTGCAACATTGCTAGAACCGTTTCCGCCAAACGTGCGCCAAAAAGTTCGCTCTTCGATCGCCAATCTCGATCGAATTGCCTTGGAAACTTTGCCGCTGTCACAGGAATTGCGAGAAAGAGCACTGCTGTTATTTGACTTGCGCGGCCGCCCAGAAGATGTGTTGCCGATCGTAGCCAAACTAGATTTAGATTTGCCGCAGCAAGCCGCGTTAAATAATCTCAAATGTGCGATCGAATTGCTGCACAAATGTCAAGCAAAAATTCCCAATCTCAAATCTAAAATTCATCTTGATTTAAGTTTGATTCAAACATTTGACTACTACACTGGAATTGTGTTTGAAGTTGTCAGCAGCAGCAAAACGGGACAGCGAGTTTTGGGACAAGGAGGACGCTACGACCAACTGTTGGGACTGTTCGACCCCCAAGGGCAAAATTCCCCCGGCATCGGGTTTTGCCTGAATATTGAAGATTTGCACCAAGTTTTGCTGACAGAGGGTCAATTGCCCACGGAGACACCAGCTAGCGAATGGTTGGTTGTGCCTGAAACCCCTGAAGCTAGTGCAGCCGCTTTTGATTATGCTCGCAAACTCCGAGAGTCTACTGAGTTAGTTCGAGTAGAAGTAGATTTGGAGAGTCGATCGACTGCGGAGGAGGCCCGGGAATACGCGCGCGATCGACGAATTGCTCAAATCGCTTGGATAAATGCCGAAGGCGTCCCAACAATTGAAACAGTAAACTAGGATTTGTTTGAAACCTAATTCCTAAGATCGTGTCCAACAAATTACCAGCAATAAAAACGGTTCGTAGTGAGGACTTCAGTCCGCAAAAAACCAGAGAACTCGCATTCCTCACTGCCAACCAATTGTACTGCTGTAGTTAAAAAGACATGATATAATGTCCAATCCAAAATCTAAAATCTAAAATCTAAAATAGAAACATGGCGCACACTATCGTTACGAATATTTGCGAAGGAATTGCTGATTGCGTCGGCGCTTGTCCGGTTGCTTGCATCCAACCCGGCCCCGGCAAAAACGTCAAAGGCACTGATTGGTTTTGGATTGACTTCGATACCTGCATTGACTGCGGCATTTGTTTGCAGGTGTGTCCTGTCGAAGGTGCGATCCTCGCCGATGAACGGCCTGAATTACAAGAAACTCCGGCTTGATTGCAATTGATGACTTAGATAGCTACATTAACTAAGGGATAAGGTGCGCTTCGGCGCACCCAACATTCACTTTTTTTTACGAACCGCAGAGGGCGCAGAGGGCGCAGAGAAGAAGGATGAGAAATATTGGAAAAATCTTAATTAATTAGGTTACTTTTGTGAGTTATTTCTCTTCCATTCTCTTGTCTTCCTACCCTACCCTTCGGGAACCCCTGCGGGGAACGGGAACGGCTTCGCCGAACGTGTCCTTCGCGTCTTCGCGGTTCGTAAAAAAAAGCCGTGAAGCGTAGCTATCCCGAAGGGAATCGCACTTTACAAGAAAATCCACAATAAAATCCCATGCAGCCGATCGCACTTTCCGACTCTCACATTTTATCCATCCGTACCCACGCCGAAACCACTTATCCTGAAGAATGCTGCGGTTTGCTGCTTGGTCGAGTTACCGGCGATGTTAAAACTTTAGTAGAAGTTTGGCCGACTGACAATGCTTGGAGTGCCCAAGCCCAGGAGAATTGGCCCGAACAAACAGGCTTGACAGAAAGACGTAGATATGCTATTAAGCCACAAGATATGTTGCGGGCGATGAAACAGGGGCGCGATCGCAATCTAGAAGTTATTGGCATCTATCATTCTCACCCGGATTGTCCCGCAGTGCCCTCGGAGTGCGATCGAACAATGGCCTGGGCCCAATACTCTTACATCATAGTGTCCGTGCGGCAAGGCAGTTCAGAAGACCTCCGCAGTTGGAGTCTTGACACAAACGGGAACTTTCAAGCAGAGGAAATTCTGATAGTGGAACCGACTCAGATTAAGAAATAATTAGTAAAAATAACAAACACGCAAAAATGCGAAAGATTCAGATAGGATATAATTCAAAATCTGCGCTACACACAATATCATGCTAAATCCTAATCTGGACGAGATCCAGCTCAACAAACAAGAATACGAACGCTACTCTCGCCACCTGATCCTGCCAGAAGTTGGATTGGAAGGGCAGAAGCGTCTCAAAGCTGCCAGCGTGCTCTGCATCGGTACGGGAGGACTCGGTTCGCCGCTGTTGCTATATTTAGCAGCCGCCGGTGTTGGCCGCATTGGGATTGTAGACGACGATGTTGTAGATCATTCCAATTTGCAGCGGCAGGTGATTCACGGCACTTCTTGGGTTGGGAAACCGAAGATTGAATCGGCTAAAAATCGGATTTTAGAAATTAATCCTTTTTGTCAAGTTGACCTGTATGAAACTCGTATTAGTTCCAAAAATGCGATCGAAATAGCAACACCCTACGACATCGTAATCGACGGTACTGACAACTTCCCGACTCGTTATTTGATGAACGATGTTTGCGTGCTTTTAAACAAGCCCAACGTCTACGGTTCCATCTTCCGATTTGAAGGGCAAGCAACAGTTTTTAACTACGAAGGCGGCCCGAATTACCGCGATTTGTACCCGGAACCCCCACCTCCTGGGATGGTTCCTTCTTGTGCAGAAGGCGGTGTTTTAGGCGTTTTGTGCGGAGTTGTCGGTTCTATCCAAGCAACGGAAGCTATCAAAATTATCTTGGGTCAAGGCACTACTTTGAGCGGCAGATTGTTGCTTTACAATGCCTTAGATATGACATTCCGGCAGTTGAAACTGCGCCCGAATCCAGTGCGTCCGGTAATTGAAAAGTTAATCGATTACGAACAATTCTGCGGCATTCCTCAAGCGAGAGCACAGGAAGCGCAAGAACAACAGCAAATTTCTGAGATGACTGTCACCGAACTTAAACAGTTAATCGACAGCGGTGCGAAGGATTTTGTATTGTTAGATGTTCGCAATCCTAACGAGTATGAAATTGCTCAAATTCCGGGGTCGGTTTTAGTGCCTTTGCCGGATATCGAGCACGGCCAAGGTATTGAGAAAGTCAAGGAATTGTTGAACGGGCATCGCTTGATTGCACATTGCAAAATGGGCGGGCGTTCTGCGAAGGCTTTGGGCATTTTGAAGGAAGCCGGAATTGAGGGGATTAATGTTAAAGGCGGGATTACTGCTTGGAGTCAAGAAGTAGATTCGTCTGTTCCTCAATATTAAGCTCAATCTTTTTCTGGGGCGGGTGATTTGCCCGCCCGGAACCGGGATTATGGCGGCGGCAACTGTTTATTTCTACTTAGTAGATTCTTGAACTTGGCTAGTAAATTCTTGGAATTTGCGCCCAACATAACCAAACCCCAAACTACAACCCCCGCACCGATACTAATCAACAATACCAACGCAAAAGAATTAATTCCCACCTTCACCAAAGGCAAAGCAACCATCTGATTCGGCGGGTCTTGTTTGATTAAATAAGGAGAACTGCCAGCCACTACCCCGGCTACTCCCAAACCAAAGCCGACTGCTTGAATCGTGACTTCTAGTTTCGCGTCCCGATAAGCTTCTTCTATGGCGACAACTCCTCGAATTGCTTCCATTGCTTTGTCTAGCAAGCCCGTACCGTGTGTGAAATAGCCTAAGTCGGCTTTGATTTGCTCTTGAAACTGCGGTGAGGTTTCTTTGCTGAATAATTCTAAAAAGCTTAAATCACAATCACTATCATTGTACTTTTTCCTGGCTTTTAAGTCAAGACTTATTTGATTTAATTTATTTTGGTAATTTTTGGCGTTAATGGCGATCGTATTTTGCCTAAATTCCAAATCCATCAGCAACCGGGCATACTTCACAGCGCGCGGCGGCATCTCGATTGTCTGACGTTCCAGATGTTCTAGTTCCTCTTGCTTTAAACCCGCACCTTTCAATTGTCGCTGGTGGGCTTCGTCTTGCTGCAAATACTTAAAAGTATTGTCAATATCGAGTTCAATTTGTTTGTACTCCTCGCGAATCACCGCGTAAAGCTTGCGGCTGTCGCGATAAGCGCGAAGAATCTTATTCCGGTACAAAAACAAATCCATAAAATCGCTGTAGCGCGTCTCATCCCAGATTTCATCAGTTGCAGAACTGTTGAAAAACCAGACGATAACGTGGCAGTCGGTATCTTGCCGACTCGGATTGCTGTATTCTAAAATTGGACTACCGAACAACTCGCCTTGACGGTAAAAACTCGGCAGATTTTGATTGGAAATAAATTTTTCTAGACACTGTTGCGCTAATTTTTTCAGAAACTGCGAATCTTCCCGCGCCGCCTGATTTTGTTCAACACTCAGCCAAGCGGTAAGCAGCAGAGTTTGCCCGAAATAGCTTTGCACAAAATCCGGCAGCAAGCAGTTATCGGGATTAAATTCCTTGAAGATGCTAACATCGACAGCCGATGTTTTATTGCCGTCAACTTTTTCGGGAACGCGAATTTGTAAACCCAAAGCGTAGCTGTCATCAATCCGCAGCGGTTGGGCGAAACCTTTGAGATTAATTTGCTGATTATCATGGGAAATATTCTTAGCAAAAGCCCGAGAATTTCGCTGGCCAACAACTTCTTTATTAATCAGGTTGACTCGCCATCCGGCAGGTTCGTCTTTTTGGGACAAGTAGCTGCCCTTGAATGCCGTACCGACTGCTAATTTAGTTTGCAAAATCTCATCGCACTTCTGCCACAAACTGGCAAATTCTACAGGGGAATTCGACTCGGATTCTAGGGGATTGCAGAGGTGAAAGGCAAACAAATAGACGTTGGGGGCATAGATTTTACTGTTTTGAGTCATTGTCTGTATTTGATTGATTCTCTGCATCGAGTTCTTTTTGAATTTTTTTGTAGCTATCTTCAATGCTGGTACGCAGAGTTTGGGTGATGTTAGTTAGTGGGTCAATTGTAGTTGGGGTGGGTTCGCCCGCATCTTCGATTTCTTTCCGCGTACAATCTCTTAATATTTTCCCCAATTCGTGTTCTATACACCAATTTTTGATTGTTTCGGCAATGGAAGATTCATTGTCTGCTAACTTTAGTATGTCTGTGTTTAATTTGGGTAAATCTTGCCATGCTGTCGGCTGAAAAATTTTCGGTTGTTCCTTCAGCAAGTAGATAAAACTTGCTATATCTTTGTGAATAGTCATATAACAATTCTCCGTTAATAAAGGTTTGTAGGTAAGGGTCAAGAAACCGGATTTTTTCGGGGATTTTAGGTTATCAACCAATACGGTTCAGATAAGATCGATCCCCCCTAGCCCCCCTTAAAAAGGGGGGGACAAGAAGTTGCTCAAAGTCCCCCTTCTTAAGGGGGATTTAGGGGGATCTCCGGGGAATTAACAGTGTTAAC
>JAUBOH010000101.1:0-18235 GCA_036700145.1 Microcoleus occultus BM001215366 | reverse complement strand
CGATCGTTCGGACTGAAGTCCTTCCAAAGGTTCGATCGTTCGGACTGAAGTCCTTTCTTTTGGAATTTAAGGACTAAAGTCCGAACGATCGAACCTAATACGAACCTAATACAAACAGTGTTTAAACGGCGACTTCAGCTAGCAGCGAATCTAATTGTCCTTCTGCGTCGAGTTTGTGAATGTCATCGCAGCCGCCTACGTGCTGGTTGTTAATGAAAATTTGGGGCACGCTGCGCCGTCCGTTAGCCCGATCGGCCATTGCATTTCTAGCCGCTTCGTCGCCGTCAATTTTGTATTCCGTGTAATTTACGCCTTTCCACCACAGCAAAGTTTTTGCCCGGATGCAGTAGGGACAGGTTTGCCAAGTGTAAATCTCAACGTTGGCTTTGATGCGATCGGGCTTACGGCCCAAAATTGGATTGAGAAAGTCAAGCATTTTCAGTACCGAGGTAAGAATTGAACGGGTTTAGGTATTAACTACGATCTTAGTTGAGATTTTCTTGGCAAATCATACCAAATCTTTCTAAAGTCCTCTGTAATACGCACATCCCACACAGGTAGGTTTTGAGCTGTCGGGCGATCTTACTGTGATGCAAGTCACAACTTTATTCTATTTGTATCACTTACTTTCACCCCAAATAATCACCTCCGTCACCTCATTGGTGTCACCGCTCATTTCAGGAAACCAGGGGATGATGTACATATCGAATTCAACCGCACTGCCATGAATCCCGTACAACTCCTCCCCGGCGCTATCTCTGAAATCCTCGCTTCTGTAACCGACACAGGCGTTTTGACATTGGCCGATCGCTACGGTTTGATGGCCGCCACCTTCGACGAGTCGCTGAATGACGAAGACAGAGGCTGTGTGAACCGCTTACTGCGGGCAGTGCTCAGAGGCCGGGTGAAAGTAGTCAACGAACTTTCAGCAGCAGCATAAGGTGAGTCAGCGGTAGATAAAGATGCGAATTGGTTGGCAGCCGATCGCCCCGCCGGAGTCCCAGAGACTTGATATAACGGCAATTTGAATTCGATTTAAAAGTTTTCTCCTACAACAAAACAACGGTTTTTTCGATGTGCAGCCTGTAACGGGCTGCTTTTTGTTGGAGTTATATCATGTCCGATCGATCGTCGTAACAAAAACAGTTCGTTCGTAGTGTGGACTTTAGTCCGCTGATGATTGCGGACTAAAGTCCACACTACGAACCGATCTGATCGTTGTCAATCGACGGGACACGATATTACGGTTTCTTGAGTTCCTGTGCGTTTTTCCGGGAACGGCTAATCGCGGATTTCGATGTTGTACTGGCGGCAGAGGGCGATCAGTTTTTGTTGGAAACGATCGCGCACACTGTCTGGAGAGACAATAACGCAATCTTCCCAATAGGGGGCAATTTCGCGAAAAAACCAGAAGGTATTTGAGATATTCCGAATCACTCGTCTAATTGGCGGATCGCCTTCTAAGTCGCTGACTTCCACATCACCTTGCTTGCGCCGGTAGTTAAAGGCAAGTCTGCCGGATAAGTGAAATTCTACGGGAATTCGCGCTAAATCTGGCAGCCAAGGCCGATCGACCGAAATCACCGCAGCATCTTCAATGCGATCGAGCAGCAGTGTCCAATTGTGCTCAAGTCCCGGTACGTCTTGATTTCCCTCAGATTCCTCGCAGTGACACATTAAATACTGTCGCTTTTCGATCGGGACAATCCGAGCGTGTAAAACTGTGTAGTTCCAAAGTCGATCGGCAGCATCTCGATAGGAAAGGCGAAATGGTTGCTGTCTGTGGATAAAATTATCGATTTTTTGCCGCCAAGCAGGTAAAGGGTTGCTCAAAAACGCCTCGATTTCGGCCCGGAAGGGGAGACTTAGTTCGCTGCGCGAGCTCAATAATTCGGCAATTTCCAGCGCTTCATCGATTTTGCCCAAGTCAAGCAATTGCTGTCGGGCGATGTCTAGGGCTGTGATGCGGGTTTGGGGCCAGTCGTGGTTCGGGGCGATCGTCAGTTGGCGGCGGGCGATCGCTTCTATCAGTTTGGATATGTTCGGGCGATCGCCCCACGTCTTCCCGAATTCTTGGGCCAAGGCTTCCAACTCAGTTTTATCTCGTTCAGAAACCGACAGAGTGATCGATTGACCTTTGCGACTCATAAATATACGGACACTTTCTCATTGTACAGGCTTGATAATCTCAATTATCGGTGTCAATATGAGGAATATCCACTTTCTACGGACACAGATTCAGCATATGTCCGATTACCAGATTACCCTCAAATCCGTTTACTCCTGTCCCGCTGCGGAAATTCCCAAGGGAGTCAAATTACCGGAAAATTGGACGCTTTCTTGGCATCAACTCGAAACTTTAAAGGCAATTCGCGATCCGAATATTGATGTCATTATCAATACGGCGATGACTGGTGATGGCAAAAGTTTAGCGGCTTTTTTAGAAACATTGCAGACATTTTGTTGTGCAGTGGCGCTATATCCTACGAATGAACTGGCGCGAGATCAGGAGACTCAAATTAAGCGCTATATCGAACAATTTCAGCCAGATCATCAACCCCGCGTTGTGCGACTCAGCGGCTCGGAATTAGAAATCTATGCAGAAAATGAAGGATTGAGAAAAGCAGCCGCGATCGCATCCCGGACAGGTCAATCAGAGATTTTATTAACTAATCCTGATATCTTGCACTATTTGCACCGAGGAGCGTATTTAAGCTCTGAAGATAGCCCCGATAAACTGTGGGGCCGCATCGACAAAGATTTTGACCTATCCATTTTTGATGAATTTCAGGTTTTGGCGGCTCCTCAGATTGCCAGCGTCATCAATACACTGTTATTAATTCGTCATACAAACCGCCGAAAAAAGTTTGTATTTTTGTCAGCAACTCCAGACGACCAATTAATTAAAAGACTGGAAATAGCTGGGTTTCGCTGTCAAACTATCGACCCTTTAAAAGCAGGAAAATATCGGTTTCCCGATCGCCCTGCTGAAATCGAACAGTTGAAAGCAGACTGCTGGCGGCAGATATTAAGGGAAAGTACGCTGACTTTTATTTCCCTAGAACCAACTTCAAAAGCTTCTGAAACTTGGCTGAAAGACAGCGCAAATCTGATCCTGACTCACTTTAAACACAATCCCGGCAGTAAAGGAGCGATTATCCTGAATTCCATTGCTGCCGTCAAGCGGCTGACACCATTTTTTCGGGAATTGTTCAAGCCTCACGGTTTAGTTGTTGGCGAAAATACCGGGTTGTCGGGAAAAACGGAAAAAGAGCGATCGCTCTCGTCAGACTTAGTTCTCGGTACTAGCACCATTGATGTCGGGGTAGACTTCAAAATCAATTTGCTAATTTTTGAATCCGCCGATGCGGGCAACTTCATCCAAAGATTGGGAAGGTTGGGGCGACACGATGGGTGCGATCGCAATGGAGAGTTTATTCAGTTTAAAAATTTTACAGCCATCGCACTCACCCCTAATTTCTTAGTCGAACGCTTGTTTGCAGGCGATACTGCCACTTTAGAGTCTAGTGGAATTTACGATCGTCCTTTTTTCTATCAACAAATTCGCGATAAGTACCGCCAAATCAACAATTTTGAGGGATATTATTCGCGGTGGGGTGCGGTGCAGTCTGTTCAAATTTGTTGGGAATTAGGGCACAGGACAATTAAACAGCAGTACGCATCAAGTCAGAAGGCTTTTCAGGAAGCTGCTCAAAAAGTATTTAAAACTAGCTTGGGGAAAGTGGCAGGTAATATTAAACAGTGGGGCAAAGAGTGGCAAGAGCGATCGGGAAATAAGACAGGAAATCCGATAGTTGAAGATGCTAGCAGTTTTCGAGGTTCTAGTCCCCTGCAATGCGGCATCTGCGATTTAACCGATTCCCATGAGGCAGACAAATTTAAAACTTACGATTTACCAGGAATTTTGAGCAACTTGGAAATCGAACCGATGACAGAATTTGCATTTATGCGAATGTTGAAGGAGACATCTGAACGCATTGGGCAACCAATTGCCAAAGGTCGATTTAAACATTGTCTGGCTTTTTTGAAGTTGCGTAGTTATCGGGAGGAAAAACTGAATTGGAAATTTAATTATTCGGGAAATTTAGAGGAAAATGCTTCTGCTTGGAAGGTTCAAGTTTTAACGGGGATTGAGGTTTTGCAACCTGAGAATTATTGGATCGGGGAAATTAACAAGCGTTTGAAGAAGCAAGCATTGGTTTGTTATGTGCTGCGTTATCCGGTGGCTGAAGTGCGATCGCGCCTGCGACTGCCGGTGCACTTTCAGATTTATCCGATTTGCGATCGATACAGTATCCACGATACGACTGCACCTTATTCGATCGCCTTTGGGCAGTCGGCCCTGTTGGTGGACACGCTAGCCCACTGGCTCAAGAGCAAGGGGGATGAAGTATGGATTGCGTAGAAGGTCAAGCCCTGATAGGGGTTTTGGAGACTTGCAGGCTTTTGTCTATATCAGACTACAGCTTGCAAGGATGGGCAGGAAGGCGTAAACGCCTGAGTACAGCGTCGGAAGTTTCAATCCCTGGTAGGGCTTGTTTCAGGCTGTCCATCACTTTAGAGGCAAATCCTCTGACTCTCCTTAATGATTGTACAGGGTTTGGTAGTAGATCGGGTTAGGGCAAAAATTATATGGTCTTCCGACCCTGAACTCATTATTCCTGTGTTACAATATTCAACAAGGATGGCTTCAGCGCTTGAGTACAAGGACGGAGACTCGTTAGACGGCATTTAAAACCTTTTCTGACGTAATTCATACCTTTCTTAGGGTAAAAGCCTCGATTCGGAAACAATATCAATGGGGGTTCCGGTAAATGGAGAACTATATACAGTTGGAACTCTTCGATCTGCGACTTTACACATCTGAGCAGCCTACTGTTGTTGATGGTGAAGCGGAGCCGTTCGAGGAAATTCAGCCATGTGTCGAGTATAAACAGCTAGAACTGGATCTATTTCCACAACGAGCTTACGTGAGACCTAAAACCTTCGTGAGATTAGCTGCATAACTATTTTTGGGGGCTGAAAGTTAATCAGTTCACAGCCCCCTTGTTCTTCAGTCATGTCAAACAAACTTTCCAAAAATATCCCTTTTACATCCAGAAAATCACAGTTTACTTAAATAAATTAGAGGCATAAAATGGCTAAAAAACGTCAAAAACCAGATGAAGAGTACCAACAACTCTCATTAAATTTTGATATCCCAGTTAATTTGAACTCTGAGCGATCTGAACGATCGGACGATCCAGATGATGACTGGTTGCAAGATGAAGAATTGGGGTCAAACTTTCAAACGTCCGATCGCACAGTTGAACCTCAAACTCGCGACTTACTAACTCTCAAACTCTTGCGAGAAGCCATTCAGAGTCAAAATCCAGGCGATCGCGTCATGGGAGACTTCGCAGAATACGTCTTGCCAAATCTGCTGCGAGTTGCAATTGGCGTCACAGCCAAAGGTGGCAAATTTTTTGACGAACTCGATCGCAAGCAAGGAAAAGAGAACGTCAGGCGCGATAACGCAGGCGATCAATCTTTAAATACTCACCTGCTAAATGGATTATTTCCTGCTAATTTAATTGAACAGCGGTTAGAAAAACTCGACACCACCGTGCAGCGATCGGTGGGAGAAAAAGAACGGCGGTTAGTAATTGCTGGATTTATTCTCCACGACTTTGAAAAATTCCCCGATGTCCCCAATGATTGCCGCAAGTTACCGCTAGAGCAGCACCGTCAAATTATTGATGAAAAAGTGCAACAGTTAGGACTAAATAACTTCATCAATCCCGACGATCCAGATGCTTATCGAGAATACATTGACGATTTGCTCTGCCTTGCTTACAACGCTCAGCGGCGTTGGGATACTAACTGGAATTTTTCCGAATTTGGGTTGAATCCAGTGTTGCGCGATCGCACACTCCGCAGTCTCTCAGACTTAACCTGTTTAGCAGATTCCCTAGCATCTATTATCAAACATCCCCAAGATGCAGAAAATACCAGGCTAAACGAGTTAATCCACAGCCTCAGCGACGGGCAATTAAAATTCACTTATCACAGCATCGCTGAAAACAGAGGCGTACTTACCAACGTCGTCAATAACGCTTTAATGGAAGTGCATACGGCGCTGAATACCGACGCTTGCACCTACTATGAACCACTGCTTTACCTACCAACAGGTGTAATTTACCTAGCACGATCGGATGCTCCTGCTATTTCAATTGCAGACTTGCCCGAACGGGTAGTTAGCAAAATTAAACAACTCTGCGCCGGACAATTGCAACGGCGACAAACTGGTTTTGGCAGAGATGGTAAAGGCATGAAATATGCCGAGTATTATAACCTGTTTTTTGATACGTCAGAGTTGATGCTAGTTGCTGTTGATGCTACTTTACGCATTCTCAAAATAGGAAAAAGCTCTGTCGCCAAAAGTCGCAGCGATAATCTGATAAAATTTCAAAAACAGGATGTTTTGTCTGCTGATTATAAATTCAATTTTGACGACGATATTCGGATTGACCAAATTGCTGAACTTGGCGACTTAGTGAGTCGCAAGATTTGGGGAGAACAGGTTAATACCATCGAAGCTGCACGCAAGAAAGACAAAAAACTACCCGCACTACCTCATCTAGATATTGTCGATGAAATTGCTAAATTTTGGAACCTGTCCGAGTATCTGCCAGCCCTGAGAGAAATTCAACGGATTAATGAACGCCTGAAAGAACTTAAGCTAAAAGGCAATACAGGTGGCGTTCCTTACGAATGGTACTATTTAGCAGCAAAATACCTAGAACATCACCCAGGAATTGAAGATGTGCGGGAAGTTTGCGAACAGGCGATCGCCCACATTTCCCAAATGATTAAACCCATTCTTTCACAGTACAAATTGCCCGACGGTTGGGACGATTTGCGACTGTGGGTAACGCGGGTTGTCATGTTACCCGGAAATACACCATTAGACATAGCATCCAGTGACGTATTTTTAGATGAATTGAAACGCTACCAACTCGCTAAGAAACAAGGTAGAGGAAGACAGTTAATCTGTTCGATTTCCCATTCAGCTTACACGGTAACAGAACAAATGGAATCAGCCGTTTTGTTCACCCCTCAAGTTTACACTAACAAACAAATGTTGGGAGGTTCTAACGCCAAACGCAATATTTCTAGTATTGCAGGTTTGGAAATGATGCTGAGGCAAATTTTAATGAATCAAACTCAAGCTGTGGGCAAAAAATTTGAAGATGGCAAATATCGCTATCTCTATTTTTATCCCACATATTACTTCACCCCAGAGACAAATAAGTTTCTGCAAAAAGCCTACACTAGCATTTTCCAAACCCGCTTTGATACCAGCATTCGCAATCATTTTATCAGCAAGGATTTGCAAGCAGATTTTGGACGCGATCGCTACCAAAGCATTGATAGTTTTCTCATAGATGAAAACATCGAACCAGGAAAAGACCGCACCTTCAAACTTTCCTATCCCGAAGACCAACCCCTAACATTTTACTTCATGGCGCTTCCCCCCGGTAGAGATGCAACTGATACCGAATCCTGGGTAATGCCAACTTGGTTAGCTTTTGCTTTCCCGATGATTCTGGATGTCAAAACCGTAGTTTCCGAGTCGCAAATTCCGCCTTTTAATGACGGTGCGGAATTTGAAGAAAGCGTATTTCTGGACAGTGTACCCCAAGCTTTTAGGGTGTTGACGAAGCGCGATCGCTTCCGTCTCGACTACATCCTAGAAGGTTGGGAAGAAAACGGCAAATCTTATCCTGCACCTTTGAATGTGTTAACCGCTGCTTATGCGATTCACCTTGATGTTAATGCAAAACAAGGGAAGTCCGGTTATGACTCCAACTGGGGAAAATTAACTGAACTAGCCACTGATTTTGAAACCAGCCCGCTGTATGTGTTTAGCTACCTAAATAAGTGGGTTCGGAAACAGAAAAATGAAACGGCATCAATTCAAAAGATTAAGCTTTATGCTTATCATTTTTACCCTTGTTTTGACTCCTATGCCAACTATAATCATGAAGAGGAACGATTGATTGTGACAACCGCATCAAGCTTAAACCACCCCCAAAAATTGACGGATTTGTATCGCAGATTTTACCATGCAAATAAGCGATACAATCCCAAGGCAAATGCTGTACTGAAACCGATTGATATTGCCTCTAAAACTATCCTGGAAGCCGATCGCAGTTTTCAAGGTGAATCTTTAGTATTGGCTGTTGCGGCTGAAGTTTCAAAGCTCATGGATCGCGTTCACTCTTCTACTGCGGAAGGGCGCTGGATTTTCAGCAAGCGGGAGGAAGAACGAGAGGCAATTTTAGAGTTTGCTCGCTACTTTGTTGAGGAGGTATTTGAGAAATCATTTGCAGGCGATCGGGCTCGTTTAGCCGGCCGCCAAATCAACTTAATCCGAGATACCTGCGAATTCCTTTACCGTTTGGAGAATGACAAAGACAATCGTGATAGAGATGACAAATCTCCTGAGAAATCTCAGGAAGAAGGTGACGATTAAAGCTGAATCTTTTGTGCGATCTGCTACACGACAACTACAAAACTAACATTTTTACATAGGACACAAATCATGCCTTTCTTGAAAACAGTTGACTCTAAATTTTTCCACGCTAACATCCCCTACAAACCAATGGGTAAATATGTACACTTCCTGACTGTACGGGTGACCGAATCTTATCCCCTATTTCAGACAGACGGAGAACTGAATAAAGCGCGGGTGAGGTCAGGAATTCAAGACCAAAAACCAATCAGCCGCCTGACCATGTTTAAGCGCAAGCAATCTACACCAGAACGTTTAGTCGGTCGCGAGTTGCTGCGTAACTACGGTTTTATGACCGCTGAAGACTGCGAATACAATGTCAAGTTTGCAATGAATAACCCTGATTGCATTATCTACGGATTTGCGATCGGTGATTCGGGTTCAGAAAAATCAAAAGTCGTAGTTGACACAGCATTTTCAATTACCGCTTTTGACGAATCTCACGAGACTTTTACCCTCAATGCTCCCTTTGAGAATGGCACAATGGCATCCAAAGGTGAATCAGGTTCAAAAGTGGGCGAAGTTACCAGTCGCATCAATCAGCAAGACCACATCAAACCCCAGATTTTCTTTCCTAGCATTGTCACCCTCAAAGACCCTACAGAAGCTAGTTTTTTGTATGTTTTCAACAACATCCTTAGAACGCGGCACTATGGCGCTCAAACCACCCGCACAGGTAGAGTCAGAAATGAGTTAATTGGCGTGGTATTTGCTGACGGCGAAATTACCAGTAACCTCCGTTGGACGCAAGCAATTTACGACAAATTGCAGCTTGACGATAAGCTGAATTCCAACAACCCTCTCAATGAAGATGATGTGATTGTGGCTGCTAGCACTGCTATCCAAACGTTATTATCTGAGGAATTTATCGTGCATCAGGACTTTATTGGGAATAAGTTTACGCCATTAGAGATAGAGGTTAAAGCTATTATTGGCAATGAAGATGAACTCAAAAAGATGTTGAAAAAAGCCGATGATGAGGCTAAAGCTTACGCGAAGAAGCATATCAAAAGTAAGGCAGGATCTACAGCAGCAGCGGAGTAAAAACAATGGCTATTATTTATCGCTGTCAAATCGAGTTGCACGATAGCCTTTATTTTGCAACTCGCGAGATAGGGAGACTTTACGAAACAGAGCCAGTAATTCACAATTACGCGCTTTGTTACGCCCTCGGTTTGGTGGATAGCGAAATCTATTCCACCACCGTTGCTGAAGAACATTCCTATCGCTATTTCTGTCCCGAACAAATCCCTAAATATGAGCAGCATTTAACGGCGCTCAACCAACAGGGGATTTATGTTACTCCGGCGCGATCGATCTTTCACTCCTCCACTCTCAATACTTGGAAATACGCCAACAACAACTATCACGTTGAGATGGAGAAAACCCAGAAAAATATCCCCAGTTTTGGCAGAACCAAAGAAATTGCTCCTGAAAGCAAATTTGAGTTTTTCATCATCTCAGAAAAGGCTTTGAAACTGGCAAAATGGATACGTTTGGGAAAGTGGATGAGCAAAGCAGCAGTCGAAATTGTAGAACAGAAGGAAGTGAAGCGATCGCAATCTGAAACAGACATAATTTTTCCCTATCTGCTCAATCCTTTAGATGTGATGTTTTCCCAACAAGTGATTAGCTACGATGTGGTTAATATGCCTCCAGTTAGCCTCATCCAAAATGTCAAAATGCTAGGGCGATATTACGAGTTTGACAAACTCAAAATTCCCGGTTGCATGGAATACCGCTTTCGCGCTAACTAACTCTTAGGTTCGTAGTGAGGACTTTAGTCCTGCTGAGGACTGAAGTCCTCACTACGAACCTGCTGCACTTTAATTTTGCTATCCAATATGCCACACAGCCTTGTCCTCAACATCCTTCCCTTGGCCCCAATTCCCCCCGGATACCTCACCGGAAGACACCTGCACGCCCTCTTTCTCACCCTCGTGAGCTCCGTTGACAAACAACTCGGCGATCGCCTCCACGATGCCACAGCCCAAAAATCCTTCACTCTCAGCCCTTTACAAACTAAAAAATGCCCTTTCAAAAAACACCATTCCCTCCAATGGGAACACACAGAACCAATTCCAGAACACTCTCTCTGTTGGTGGCGAATTAGTCTGCTTGATGACTCTCTATTCAGCAAATTAACTCACCTTTGGCTGAATCTCAATCCATCCCGTCCGTGGCATCTCGGCCCCGCCGATTTGATGATTACTAAGATTCTCGGAACACCTCAAGTAGATCAACCTTGGGCGAATGCTTGTACTTACTCTCAACTTTACGATCGCGCTTCGGAAACTAATCGCTTAATTGCCTTCAGTTTTGCGACTCCTACAACTTTTCGGCAGGGGAAGTTCGATTCGGTGATTCCTACTAGAGATTGCGTTTTTAACAGTCTCCTCAGTCGGTGGAATAAGTACAGCGGGATTGAGATTCCTAATTTGCCATTCGATGCACTTTTTTCGACTTTTGTCAATATCAAAACTGAAAGATTGACTAACTATGAAAGCAATTTTGTTGGCATGATTGGGGAGGTTAGTTATCGGATTTTGGGAGATGTGGAGCCTTTGGTGATTAAGCAAATTAATGCTTTGGCTGATTTTGCGCTTTACTGCGGGGTGGGGAGGAAAACTCCGATGGGTATGGGTATGACTCGACGAATTGCGATCGCACCTTCTCAAAAAATTACCAAGCAAAATGCAGAATTATCGTTTCCCCTTCAAGGGTAATAGCTTTTTGATTTGTCGTTAAGCCGTTAAGTCCGCCGGGGGTTGAAACCCCCGTCTCATAGCGAAAGTCCTCTTAAGAGGACTGCACCAAACTCTTTTTTATGAAACTCATGAAATCTGCTGTCAATGATTGAATCTTCAGTCGGTTTTTAACCGACTTTAGCTATGAGACAGGGGTTTTAACCCCTGGCGGACTGGCGGACTGGCGGGCCTGACAGGTAAGGAAAAACTTTTGATTCAAACTTATCGTAAACCATCAAAATTATGAACGATTTTGATTACATTTCGATCGCACTTCTGAACCAATACTCTTACTGTCCTCACCGCTGCTGGCGAATGTCTTGCGCGGGAGAATTCGCGGACAACCAGTATACCATAGAAGGCACAAGTTTGCACGATCGCGTTCACACTCTCAGTCAAATCAACCGCGACGAAACTTGGCAAATTCGGGCGATTTGGCTGAAGTCTGAAAAGTATAAGCTGATTGGAAAATCCGACTTGATTGAATCAACCGATGGTGAGTTGTATCCCGTTGAGTACAAGCGGGGGCGGAAGGGGGAATGGGATAATGATGAGTTGCAAGTTTGCGCCCAAGCGCTTTGTTTGGAAGAGATGACGGGGAAAATTATTGCCACTGGATATGTCTATTACGCACAGTCGCATCAGCGGCAGTTAGTGGAGATTTCTGAGGGATTGAGACAAGAGACGATCGCAACTATTGAAAAAGTTGCTGCTATGTGGCGATCTGGAAATATGCCTTTACCAGTTTACACCGCTCGGTGTACGGGATGCAGTCTTTTTTCCCAATGTCTGCCCCAAGCTGCGGGGAAAGTCAACCGCTATCAAGAAGCAAGTTAATCTGCAAATAGGAGAATTCACAATGGGAACAGTTTACATTACTCAAGAAGATGTTTTTATCGGTAAAACTGACGAACGTCTTACCGTTAAAGCTGACAAAAAGAATCTTTTGGACGTACCGTTAATTAAGATTGATGGCGTTGTGGCCTTGGGACGAGCTACAGTTTCCCCGGCTGTGGTTGTGGAACTTTTAGAACGTCATATTCCTTTAAGTTTTTTGACTGCAAACGGACGTTATTTGGGGAGGTTGGAACCGGAAATGACGAAAAATATCTTTGTGCGAAAAGCTCAGTGGGGAGCGGCTGGGGAATCGGAAAAATCCGTACATTTAGTCAGGGGTTTTGTACGGGGAAAACTCAAAAATTATCGCAATACTCTGTTGGAGTGTCAGCGCAAATATTCTCCACAGGATTTTGAAAAACCGATCGCCCAATTGAAACAAGTCATCGCGTCTATTGATAAAACTTCCAGCATTAATTCCCTGCGAGGACTAGAGGGGGCGGGTAGTGCGACTTATTTTGGCTGCTTTAATCGGCTGATTCGCGTGCCGGAATTTAGCTTTGAAGTTCGGCGCCGTCGTCCGCCTACCGATCCGGTAAATTCTCTGTTAAGTTTGGGATATTCTCTGCTGCGGCATGATGTTCAAAGTGCGGTGAATATTGTGGGGTTCGATCCGTATTTGGGATACTTGCATTTCGAGCGCTATGGGCGTCCTTCTTTAGCACTGGATTTGATGGAAGAATTTCGACCTTTGGTGGTTGATGCTGTAGTGTTGGCTGCGATCAATTTGCAAAAAGTTTCCCCTAATGATTTTACGGCTGAACCGTTGAGCGGGGCAGTTTCTTTAACCAAAGAAGCGCTGCACAATTTTTTGAGGCTTTACGAGCAAAAGAAACAGTCAAAGTTCAAGCATCCAGTGATGGGAAAGTTGTGTACTTATCAAGAAGCGTTTGAAATTCAAGGGCGACTGATGGCTAAGTATTTGATGGGTGAAGTTGATAAGTATCCGCCTTTGATTCTTAAATAGGGAGAGGAATAAAGTTATGTTTGTTCTGGTTTGCTATGATATATCTGAGGACAAGCGCCGCACTAAGATTCACAAGATTCTCAAGTCTTATGGGGAATGGAAGCAGTATTCGGTGTTTCATTGCGACGTGACGGATACCCAGTATGCCGGGATGCGCCAACGTCTGAACAGGGTGATTAAGTCGGAAGAGGACAGTATCATGTTTCATTATTTGTGCGCTTGCTGTCAGGGCAAGATCGAACGGATTGGTGGCCGGGCACCGCTGGATACTACGATCTTTATGGTGTGATTTTGCGTCTGGCTATAGGTGTTAAACGGAGGGGGTGAATTTTAATGGCTGAGAGCTTTACTAGGACTGGGTTTGCAGTGGTTTGTACCTCTGATGGGTCAGACGCAAATGCTGAAGCCTTTGCTGGAACTGGGTTTGAGGTCTATTTAGAATTTTGCCCTCTTGACAGGCGATCGCTGAAACGGTATATTGATTTCATGCAGACGAAACCGAACCTTGAAAACCTTATATTTCAAGCCTCCCAGGCCCCGGCGGCCGGAAAATACCTAAAACCCTATCAGGGATTGAAACAGCATCTAACTGTGACAATAGCGATCGATCATCGCCGGAAAATACCTAAAACCCTATCAGGGATTGAAACGCCAGCCGTGATGCTCATCGAAGTGGTAGCTTCCCGCCGGAAAATACCTAAAACCCTATCAGGGATTGAAACTCCTACTTTGAGGCTTTGTGGGTACTCTGCCAGTGCCGCCGGAAAATACCTAAAACCCTATCAGGGATTGAAACAGAGCAATTGCAGCGACAAGCTACGCGCGGTCAAGCCGGAAAATACCTAAAACCCTATCAGGGATTGAAACAGCTTAACGGCGACGAACCGAATCAATTTAACGACGGCCGGAAAATACCTAAAACCCTATCAGGGATTGAAACCCTAGGGATATTCCTTGGGAACTACTTACCGTATCGCCGGAAAATACCTAAAACCCTATCAGGGATTGAAACTTTTCACCGGTGGCATCACGATTGGCAAATGCGGCGTAGGGCCGGAAAATACCTAAAACCCTATCAGGGATTGAAACACGTGACAGTGCTTAAACGCAAAACAGCCTCGGACAGCCGGAAAATACCTAAAACCCTATCAGGGATTGAAACGGGTTTACGACGCAGGCTTGGGGAAATTCGATGGCCGGAAAATACCTAAAACCCTATCAGGGATTGAAACATTTCACACACTACGGCCACATTTTGACAATCAAAGGCCGGAAAATACCTAAAACCCTATCAGGGATTGAAACAGGATATCTTAACGGGGAGAATCCGATCGCGTGTGCCGGAAAATACCTAAAACCCTATCAGGGATTGAAACCTCAGCTAATCCTCTTAGCAGTCGGCACTGCACTCTGCCGGAAAATACCTAAAACCCTATCAGGGATTGAAACTTAACTGGCTACCGCCCGATCGAGCTTGGCAAGCTTTTACCGTTGCCGGAAAATACCTAAAACCCTATCAGGGATTGAAACCACAATCATAGAACGCATACAGCGCAAGGCTTTCAGAGGCCGGAAAATACCTAAAACCCTATCAGGGATTGAAACAACTCTTTAAATGCTTCCGTTGCCTCGATCTCTGCGATGCCGGAAAATACCTAAAACCCTATCAGGGATTGAAACATAGGGCTTCTGCGGGATGAGAAAGAGGAACTAAACGCAGGCCGGAAAATACCTAAAACCCTATCAGGGATTGAAACATGAACCGGACTTGCGTATAAAAACTAATGTAGATGCCGGAAAATACCTAAAACCCTATCAGGGATTGAAACTTATGCGTAACGACAAAGATGCAGAAGCCCTAAGCCGGAAAATACCTAAAACCCTATCAGGGATTGAAACATTAGCAATGCGTTGATAAAACAGTCAGCAAATCGCCGGAAAATACCTAAAACCCTATCAGGGATTGAAACCAAAACATTATCACCAAACTTCAATCTCGAATCGCCGGAAAATACCTAAAACCCTATCAGGGATTGAAACATCACAAGTGACCGAAATAACTTTGGACGAAAAAGCCGGAAAATACCTAAAACCCTATCAGGGATTGAAACACCAGTCTGCAACCCATCCCACGCATATATCCGCGCCGGAAAATACCTAAAACCCTATCAGGGATTGAAACGAACCCAGATAACAATGTTCGTCAAACAATTTTAGCTGCGCCGGAAAATACCTAAAACCCTATCAGGGATTGAAACGAACTAGCAAAGCTTGGCTTTAGTGCCGATGACACAGCCGGAAAATACCTAAAACCCTATCAGGGATTGAAACGCTAGGCGTGGCTCCTGCTAAAGCGGGAACAGGGGCCGGAAAATACCTAAAACCCTATCAGGGATTGAAACCGGCGACATTAATCAGCCGCCAACCCGCAAGGCTTATGCCGGAAAATACCTAAAACCCTATCAGGGATTGAAACGGGCCCGATGATTTATTTAGAGCTAAGGTACGATGCCGGAAAATACCTAAAACCCTATCAGGGATTGAAACGCCTACGAATTTCGGCGGCTTCGGCTTCCATAAGTGCGCCGGAAAATACCTAAAACCCTATCAGGGATTGAAACAGCCTATTAAGGTTAGGTGAATTGCTGATGTTAAGCCGGAAAATACCTAAAACCCTATCAGGGATTGAAACTTTTGCACAACAGACCAAACACAAATACGGGACGCCGGAAAATACCTAAAACCCTATCAGGGATTGAAACTCTATCAAAGTTGATAACTGCATCCGATCGCGCCGGAGCCGGAAAATACCTAAAACCCTATCAGGGATTGAAACGCAATTAATTTATTCCCCTGTGACAGGATGGCAGCGCCGGAAAATACCTAAAACCCTATCAGGGATTGAAACTTAATACAAATTTCTAACATCGCCCGACCGTGTACGTTTCAGGCCGGAAAATACCTAAAACCCTATCAGGGATTGAAACGTAGACTGGTAGCTACGGACAAAAAAGTGGGCAATGAGCCGGAAAATACCTAAAACCCTATCAGGGATTGAAACTTCTCGCTTAATTTACTATACCACACTATAACGAGCCGGAAAATACCTAAAACCCTATCAGGGATTGAAACCTTGTGAGCCAAGATACGGTTGATACTGTAAAGAGCCGGAAAATACCTAAAACCCTATCAGGGATTGAAACCGGCCACTAAGATGCTTCTCCAAAAAAAATAAACCGCCGGAAAATACCTAAAACCCTATCAGGGATTGAAACCTAAACCAACATCAATCAACTCATCAAAATTAGTGGCCGGAAAATACCTAAAACCCTATCAGGGATTGAAACACAAACTGATGGTGTAAAGCTTGAACAATCAGCGCCGGAAAATACCTAAAACCCTATCAGGGATTGAAACAAAAAAGAACGGTTTACCGACAAACTAACCGCTTACAGCCGGAAAATACCTAAAACCCTATCAGGGATTGAAACATCAAAATAGACCTCAAAATAGCACTTCTGTCGCTATCGCCGGAAAATACCTAAAACCCTATCAGGGATTGAAACAAAACCCAGTGCATCGTCAACCCAGATAGTCTGGACTTGCCCGGCCGGAAAATACCTATTTCCCCATCTAGGGCTTGAAATGCCCAAACTACAAAATTATTGGCTCAAAAATAGATTTATCCTCACTCTTCCGATATCCTCCCATAACCTCAAGTAGCCGATCGACCGATCGCCTCCAAGTAAAATTATCAGCCACAAAACCCGGGCCCGCAACCCGAGCTCTCGCCGCAATTCCAGGCTGTTCGATCGCCCTCTGCATCAAATCAGTCAAATGTTCCCACTCAGGAGCTAACATAAATAAGGTTTCTGCCTCAATTACCACAGCCGTAAATTTACTTTCGATCCGCAGTGCAAAGTCCGATCGAGTAAAATCATCAGTCGGCCCGCCCGCCGTACAAATAACGGGTAAACCGCAAGCCGCAGCTTCCAACACCGGCAGATTAAAACCTTCTGCCAAATAAGCAGAAACATAAACATCTGCCGCTTGGTAAAGTTCAGCTATTCGAGCAAAAGATAGCTGACTGCCAGTATAAATTAATCTCGGCAAAACCCTCGCTCTTTCAGCATCGTCGAGCACAACTCGGCAAGCTTCGGCAATCTCGTCTCTGGACGGATAAAGCAGTTCTGAACCTTTCAAAACTAATCTCGCATCTGGATATTTGTCAACTACCGCAGCGAAGGCTTTTAATAAAGGGCGAATGCCTTTGCGATCCGTTTGTCCTCCGATGTTTAAAAATATAAAATAGTTTGACCAGCCGAAGCTTTGGCGCAGCAATTGACGCCGATCGCCCGAGAGAGGATAATAAATCTGAGGATCGACTCCCAAAGGTACGACGGCAATTCGATCGCCCTCAACACCGCTGCGAATTAAGCCGGCTTTTGACCACGCCGAAGGTGTAATAATTTTTGTTTCTGAATTAACCGGAGTTTCGGCGATCGACCTAACGCCGATCGCCTGCAATACTGTACTGGTAACAATCCCCCATTCTGTCGCTGCAAATACCCAAGTTTCGGTGCTGCTGGATGCTGAAAAGTCCCACGGGCAGTGCATTCGCAGCGTCACGTCGGCTGACTGATTTTCCGCCGGGCTCGGAATGCTGTGGAGTAATCTGTCATTCGGGCGATCGAACAAACTAATTTTCGTCTCCCAAGCTGGGTCTACGTAGGGCATATCCCGGTGAAAAAGCTCAATTTGTCCTGGAGGGCGATCGAGCATTTCTAATAGTTGAAATTGATTCGCTACGCAATAGGAATGATAAATAAAACGCCAGCCTTCAACAATAATTTGCAATTTAAAACTCCGATCTAAAAATTTAAATTAATAGCAGAAGAAAGTTATTGTTTATTGGTTATTGGTTATCAAATCCGGTGGCATTGGGATTAATATTACCCAAAATTAGGACACGGCATTTACCCAAAATCAGGACACGGCTTTTGGAGTGTCCCTACAATTAATCGGGCGGTAGGGACACTCCAAAAG
>JAUBOH010000100.1:0-18247 GCA_036700145.1 Microcoleus occultus BM001215366 | reverse complement strand
TATCGTGTAGTAGAATCGGGCTGCACCAGCATAATATTACCAGAACAATTGTGCAAACACCTGTTTTTTCCGAACTCAACCATCCTGTGGTCAAATCCCTGTTCCATCACAGCGACCAGGAATTATTAACCCTGTTTCAAAATTATCCCGACCAGGGTAGATATTTTACTGCGATTTTTTGCCGCTACGCTCAAATTGTACACTCTCTGATTCGCCATTCCGTACGATCGCCCGTACAAGGCGATTACCTGTTCGCCCACACTTGGTTGCACATCTATCACGAGCTCCGAGGCCTCGATTTGCGCCGCGAAATCCAAGAGTCTGATGGCGGAAATCTCAGCCTCCAAAACTGGCTGATTAATGTCACCGCTATCTGCATCAATCAAGCCGAACTGCCTCCTGTTGAGTCGATTCACTACTCTTTGCAATCGGCTCCGCCTCCTCTGTGGTGTTACGTCAAACAAGCTTTAGAACTGTTAGCGCCTTTACCCCGTTTAGTGGTGTTGATGGCTCAGACTTTCCGCTGGAGCGAAACTAGAATTGCAGCTTATTTGCAAGCTGAAGGGGAAGCTATTTCGCCCGCTCAGGTAAAGGCTTTGCTGCAAAAAGGATATCAAACTTTAGAATCAAATTTGCCGGAGGATATTCGGGCTATTTATCTAGATGAAAATCTCGATTATCACGAAGCAATTGTCTAGATATACACGATATAAATCCGCTCTTTCTAGGTGTAGGGGCGGGTTTTACCCTAAATATTTGCCCTTGACTAATAGCATCGTAAACCCGCTCTTTCGCGAGGAATAAGGAAAAAATGGCAGTTTATCAAGTTCGGTTGGTGAATCAGGAACGATCGCTCGATCGCACGATCGCCGTACCAGACGACCAGTATATCTTAGATATGGCAGAAGATGCCGGCATCCGCTTGCCGAATGGATGCAAGCAAGGAGAGTGTTCTGCTTGCGTTGTCAAGCTGCTTAGCGGCGGAATCGACCAAAGCGAACAAAAGTTTTTGAAGCCGTCTGAATTGCAAGCTGGCTACGCTGTTACTTGTGTGGCTTATCCGCTTTCTGATTGCACTTTATTAACTCATCAAGAACAAGTTTTGTATCAAACATCTCTTTATTTTAACTCGTAAGTATGGAGCGATTTAAAGATACTCGTGAAGACCTATTCTCATTCCAGAATGAATTTTTGGTGCGATGCCCTTGTTGTGATTCATGTGCGATCGTGCAAACCATTTTTTTATTGGTCTATCGAGCGGACATGATATTACCTAATATTCGCCGCTCGAAATGGTTGTTAAACCTGATTTGGTATGGTGTAAAGTCCGTGACTCTCAAGCATCTGGCTGTTAATTGAGTAACTCGAAAGTCACGCACCCTACTTATTTACTCAACGTTGCAGCAACTGTAGAATCCGCTTCAGCGGAATTTCCGCCCAATCCAAGCGGTAATTTAGTTCGTAAACCAGCTCGGAAACCGCTTTTTCCAAAATGTAAGCATCCAGCAAAACTTGTAGTTCCGGTATAGATTTGGGCAAGAAACTTGCATCGGCTGCTGTTACCAAATAGCTGTTAACAAAAGTGAGGCTCACCCAGCGGTGCCAAACGTTCGCCCACTGCTGCATCTCCTGGAGATTTTCAGGGCGGATCATGCCGCTTTCAACTTCATTGCGGAGTGCCACAGTAACAGCGTAATTGAAAGATTGCAGCATTCCCGCAACATCTCGAAGCGGCGACCTCTTCATCCGCCGCTCGCTTAACGGTCGATTCCGTTCTCCTCCGAAATCAATAATTACGAAGTCTTTCCCTGTATAAAGAACTTGCCCGAAATGAAAGTCCCCGTGACAGCGAATTCTATCGGCCGTGATTCTCAAGTTCAAGATTGACTTGAAACGTTCCATGAGCAACTCTTCGCGGTTGAGGAGATTTTGTGCCAATTTTTGCGTTTCTGGCGGCAGTTTGGACAGATGCTTTTTCAGCAGCAGCAAAGTTCTTCCTGCCAGATTTCTCATGTGTTGATAGATGGAACGCTGGTAAAATGAGGTGAAGTTTTCTGGGGCAAAAGCGGGATTTTCTGTGTCAGAAGCTAAAGCGAGGTGAAGTTCGGCTGTCCGCTGACCTAAAAGTTCGGCTGATGCTAAGTAAGAGCCGATGAGTTCGCGAGCTAATGCGGGAATTTCTAGGGATAAATCGGCTACTAGCGAGTTTGACTGTCGCTGCATTTGTCCGGTCAAAGCGCTCGGTAAATAATCTTCGGGGGAAGTAGATAAAATTTCGCCGGAATACTTTGCTTCTACTGTCATTACTTGCTCGAAATAGTCCCGCAGCGTGTCTAATGTATAAGACCAAGCGTCCCTGCTGTCGGGGATTAATTTTTGCAGTATTCCGACTGTCATTAGTTGTTTTTCTGCTGTGCGATATTCCAATGATCCGGCAATTGGAGCGTAGTGTTGGATCGAGTTGCGATCGGTCAAAAAGCGTCCGATTTCTAATTCGGGGTTGATTCCTTCCTCGACTTTTCGCAATATTTTCAGGACGAAGCGATCGCCGTAACCTGCGGATGTATTGCTTTGTTCTTTTTTGAACAGGTGAGGTTCCAGGTTCGATAAATCTTGTTCTGAGCTGAATGCACTGTCGGCAATTCCTAGTAGTTGACCTGTTGTACCTGCGTAACTGTGCTCGTTGGCGATCGCCCCCAGGAGCGCGCTCAGAAAACCTTTGTCCCCAGCAGCATCAAATAGTACCCCGACTTCGTTGGTTTCAGGGAAGTGCAGGCGCGCGATCGCCCGATCGTCCGCATCGCCTTTCATCTCTTCCCAACCTAAGGGCACAACGTAAGTTTCCGGCATACCTTCAGTATAATTCAACAGCAAAAACAGAATGTAAACTGCCGAGCCCTCCCCGGCACTGTTGTTACATTCAACAGGCACTACCTCACTTATTTCTAACGATTGAATTGTCCTGTCTGTACCGATAAACCAGCGATTGCACCGCAAGTAATTCGGCAAAAGAGAGAGCAGCATATCGCTTAGCTGACTTGTAGCAAAAGCCGTTTTCCAATTGCCTATGACCGCCAAATTCGGCAAGTCTGTGAGAAAACCCTGCAGCGAAAAATCTTCTTGTTTAACAGTAAGAGTAAACCAGTAAAACGTGTGAGGGCTCAAGCTCAAAAAGTAAGGCGACTCGCCAACCGCCGGAAACTCAGCGCGACCGAAAATCTCCACCGGAACAGCACCTTTAAAGGGCGAAAGGTCTAATTCTGCGGTCTGCACGAAACGCGATAAATTAGCCACTACGAGGATATGTTCGTCTTGATAAGTGCGGACAAAAGCTAAAACTTTGCGGTTTTCCGGGTACAGAAACTCGCAAGTTCCGCGACCGAATGCTTGGAAGCGCTGGCGAACAGCAATCAAGCGCTTCATCCACCACCAAAGAGAACTCGGATTCGCCCGCTGCGCTTCCACGTTAACAGATTCGTAGTGATATTCAGGGTCAACAATTGGCGGCGCGTACAGCCGCTGCGGGTTGGCGCGGCTGAAACCGGCATTGCGATCGCTGCTCCACTGCATTGGAGTTCTCACCCCGTTGCGATCGCCCAAATAGATATTGTCTCCCATGCCAATTTCATCGCCGTAGTAAAGCACCGGCGTACCCGGAAGAGACAGCAGCAAAGCATTCATCAACTCGATGCGGCGGCGGTTATTTCCCATCAGCGGAGCCAAACGGCGGCGGATGCCCAAATTAATCCTCGCCTGAGTGTCTTGAGCGTAGACTCGATACATATAATCTCGGTCTTCATCGCTCACCATTTCCAGCGTCAATTCGTCGTGATTCCGCAAAAATAACGCCCACTGACAGTTATTGGGAATGTGCGGAGTTTGCTGGAGAATATCGCTAATTGGGAAGCTATCTTCCATGTGCAAAGCCATAAACAAACGCGGCATCAGCGGAAAATGAAAATTCATGTGACATTCATCCCCACCCGCGTAATATTCCACCGCATCCTCCGGCCACTGATTCGCCTCAGCAAGCAGCATCCGGTTCGGGAATTTCTCATCTACGTGCTGGCGCAAATGCTTGAGAAATACGTGAGTTTCTGGCAAGTTTTCGCAGTTAGTACCTTCGCGCTCGTACAGGTAAGGTACGGCATCCATCCGCAGTCCGTCAACTCCCAGTTCTAACCAAAAATCCACAACATCTAAGATGGCTTGACGGACTGCGGGATTGTCGTAATTTAAATCTGGTTGGTGGGAATAAAAACGGTGCCAGTAATAAGCTTTTGCTACCGAATCCCAAGCCCAATTAGAAGTCTCAAAATCTTGGAAAATAATGCGAGCATCTTGATATTTTTCCGGCGTGTCGCTCCACACATAAAAATCTCTTTCGTTACTGCCTTTCGGGGCGCGGCGCGCTCGCTGAAACCAAGCGTGCTGGTCTGAAGTGTGGTTGACAATTAACTCAATAATGACTCTAATCCCCCGCTTGTGCGCTGCTTCTAAAAGGTCTTTAAAGTCCTCTAACGTGCCGTAAATCGGGTTGACGGTGGTATAGTGAGATGTATCGTAGCCGTCGTCTCGCAGCGGCGAGGGAAAAAATGGCAGTACCCAAATTGCCGTTACTCCCAAGTTTTGCAGGTAATCCAGTTTTTCGGTCAGTCCCCGAAAGTCGCCGATGCCGTCTGCATTGCTGTCGGCAAAAGCGCGAATTGGTACTTCGTAAATGATGGCGTCTTTGAACCACAAGGGGTCGTTATTTAACATTGAGTTGGGCATAATTTTTATGGGTTATTGGTAATTGGGATTTGGTAATTTAGATTTGTTAGTTCAAATCTAAACCGATAAATCATAACTTATAATTTTGCCGCGATTCGTCATGCCAGCGGCAGAGTTTTAATCGTAATTTATTATCGCAAAACTTATAATTTCTTAACTATAAAATTTCAAGAGTCTGTTTTGCTATTTCGGATACAGTTCACAATTCCGATACAAATGCGCGGTGTGCGGTGCACGCCCGAAAGACCCGTGCGCTGTGCATACCCTACATACTCAGCATTAGGGGCGGTTTTTACTACCTGTCGGACGGTTGTCACGACACTACACTAGCTTGACGCTGAATGCCAGCTATTGTTACATTAATTTACATAAAGTAACAAAAGTTAAGGAAAAAGCCAAAATGACTATTGTAATCGCTCTTTTAATCGTCGGTTGGGTCGCAGCAGCATTGATTGGGACTCAAGCATATTTCCTGGGCGAACAGTCAAAGCCCATCCACGATCGCAATTGGAACTCCGAATCTTTTGAAAAACTTTCCAAATCGGTAACGGGAACAGAAATTGATTACCTCGTTCGCGTTCCCGCCTACAGCATGGATGCTTACAGTAGCCGCACGATCGGCAATTAGTAATATCAAGCAGCAGGCTTGACTATTTTGAATAACAGGCTTTCTGGCCTGTTCCACAAGCAGATTTATTTTTGTGGAACAAGCCATAAATAATTATCGAAGTGTAATCGGCAAAATTCTCACCCTAGAGCGCGTTTCATCCACAGAAATGAACGCCCCCGACTCAATTTGTGGCTCAAATTGATGCAACACTTCCACAATCAAACTTTCTATATTAGCAGGTAGCACGTCTTGAATACGCACTTGAATGACGCTGGGAGCATCAGCTTGGGTGGCGGCCAGCAGTGCGCCAAAATCTAAATCATGAGTGAATACGGCATAGTCATTTACTCGCGCCCATTCCATAATAACGCGATCTGTGGCACGAGGATCGCCGACTGTAGACCAATGAAGAGACTCTATGCCGTATTTACTAAATACGAGAGTCCATTCAGGTGACAGGTTCATGTCAATCAAAATTTTCACGCTATTTTGAGAGGAATTTCTACTTCTTCAACTCGCCACGCTGCATAGGCAAGCGCTTCATATATATCTGCTTCTTCCAGGTAGGGATAGGCTTGCAAAATGACTGACGGTGAGTGTCCGGATGCCATCAATCCGACTATTGTGCCAACAGTGACTCGCAAGCCGCGAATGCAGGGTTTTCCTCCCATTACTTCTGGATTGAGAGTGATTCTACTTAGTTGTTTCATGATTTTAAGCTACCAGGCTTTCTGGGAAACAAGGAGATTAATTTTTGGTGGAACAGGCCAGAAAGCCTGTTCCTAAATGTAACTACAAACTGTTACCAACTAGCGCCGGACGAGACTCTTTTTTGCGAAACTGCAAGGTGTTATTTTCGCAGTCGATCGCAATTGTATCGCCTTCGACAAAGGCATTTTCCAGAATCTTGTTAGCCAGCGGGTTTTCCAACTCCCGCTGGATGGCGCGTTTCAGGGGACGAGCACCGTAAACCGGATCGTAACCGACATCTGTGATGTGGTTTTTCGCAGCATCCGACAGTTCCAAAGTAATTTTTTGTTCCGCCAACAACCGTTCGAGCCGCTTCACTTGAATGCTGACGATTTGCCGCAGTTCCGTCTTGCTCAAAGTGTGGAACAAAATTGTCTCGTCAACCCGATTGAGAAACTCCGGCCGGAAGTGCGATCGCAAAGATCCCATCACCCGTTTTAACATTTGCTCGTACTCTTGGTCAGTCTCCCGTTCTTGAGTCAATACACTTTCAGTTTCCTGAGAACTTGGAGAACTTACAGCATCAGAAACTCGCGAGGCTGATATCTCAACAGTACCGTCAGCATCAACTTTATAATCTGTTTTTTGACTTGACAAATCCTTCGTTTCATGCTTCCGACTAGCAGGTTTTTTGGCAACTTTTTCCTTCTTAGCAAACACGTCTAAAATGTGGTCGCTGCCGATATTGCTAGTCATCACAATTACGGTATTTCTAAAGTCAACCAATCGACCTTGAGAATCGGTAATTCTGCCGTCATCCAACACTTGCAGCAAAATGTTAAATATATCAGGGTGCGCCTTTTCCACTTCGTCAAATAGCACCACCGAATAAGGGCGTCTCCGCACTGCTTCGGAAAGTTGTCCGCCTTCATCGTAACCGACGTATCCGGGGGGAGCTCCTACCAACCGGGAAACGTTTTGCTTCTCCATATATTCCGACATATCGATGCGGACGATCGCATCGTCGCTGTCAAACAAAAACTCAGCCAACGCCCGCGCTAACTCAGTTTTGCCGACGCCTGTGGGGCCCATGAACAAGAAAGAGCCGATCGGTCTCCCCGGATCTTTCATCCCCGCCCTCGCGCGCCGAATAGCAGCAGCAACGGCTGTCACAGCCTCCTGTTGGCCGATTACCCGGTGGTGCAAATGCTTCTCCAATTGCAGCAACTTTTGGCGTTCGGATTCTAACAATCGGTTGACCGGAATTCCCGTCCATTTAGCGACAATTTCGGCAATATCGCCCTCAGTAACTTTTTCCCGCAGCAGCGAAGAACCTTGAGCTTGCTGTTTCAAAAGTTCCGCTTCTTTGGCTTCGCGATCGCGCACCGCAGTTTCCAACTTGCCGTACTTTAACTGGGCGGCTTTATTCAAATCGTAAGCTCTTTCGGCTTGTTCGATTTGGACTCGCAGTTGGTCTTCTTCTGCTTTCAATTTATTGATTGAATCCAACAACTGCTTTTCGCCCAACCACTGAGAAGACAATTTTTCCTGCTTGACTTTTAAGATGTCAATCTCCGATGTGATGCGTTCGATGCGGGGGCCGATCCCTGGGGATTGAGCGCCTTTTCCCTCGCCTTCGATCGACAATTTTTCCATTTCCAACTGCATCACCCGGCGGTCGATTCCTTCCAATTCCACAGGTTTAGAGGTAATCTCCATTTTCAAGTGGGCGGCTGCTTCGTCTACGAGGTCGATCGCCTTATCCGGCAAAAAGCGATCGGAAATATAGCGAAAAGACAAAGTTGCAGCAGCTACCAAGGCCGAATCGGTAATCTTTACCCCGTGGTGGCGTTCGTAGCGGTCTTTTAATCCGCGCAAAATCGAAACAGTATCTTCAACGCTGGGCTCGCCGACAAATACTTGTTGAAACCGCCGTTCTAGGGCCGGATCTTTTTCAATATTCTTGCGGAATTCGTCGAGAGTTGTGGCGCCGATGCAGCGCAATTCGCCCCGGGCTAACATCGGTTTCAACAAATTTCCGGCATCCATTCCCGAACCGGAACTGCCACCGCCGCCTGTGCCGACAACGGTGTGCAATTCGTCGATAAATAGGACAATTTGCCCGTCGGAATCGATGACTTCTCGCAACACGGATCGCAATCGTTCTTCAAATTCGCCTCGGAATTTTGCCCCAGCAATTAAACTGCCCATATCCAGGCTGAATAGCTGGCGATTTTTCAAAGATTCCGGTACGTCGCCGTTGACAATGCGCTGGGCCAAACCTTCGGCGATCGCCGTTTTTCCGACTCCGGGATCGCCAATTAACACCGGATTGTTTTTTTGGCGCCGGGACAGAACTTGTACCACGCGGCGGATTTCCTCGTCGCGGCCGATTACGGGGTCGAGTTTGCCGGCTTTGGCGGCTTCTGTCAAATCGCGGCCGTATTTGCTGAGGGCGTCGGAGTTGGCTTCGCCTTCTCCATCTTGGGTTTTCGCGCTGCTGCGGCCGGTTTTCCCGGTTTCGGCATTTTTTTCTGAGACTTTAAGAGTGGCGCGGACTGATTTGATTGCTTCTTCCAGTTTTGGGCGATCGATCGTACCAGGGGCCGGTTTGCGATCGTATCCGGGGCGGCCGGGCGGCCCGTCGCCTTTTGTCAGCAACCGGCGGCCGACTCGTTCGTCTTCTAGCAAGCCTATTAATAAATGTTCAACGGCGATAAAATTATCTTGCCAAGTCTGTCTGGCAGACTCGGCAGCATCTAACATCACTTCTAAGCCGCGGCCGAGGTATAGTTGGTCAGCGTTGGGAACTTTGGGCTGGCGTTTGGCAAAAGCTTCTAACTGTTGGGCTAAGCGGGGGACATCGACTCCAGCTTTGCCCAGAATGCTGTTACCCAGCCCAAGCTGTTCGAGAAGGGCGATCGCTAAATGTTCAACCTCTAGCTGCTGATTGGCAAAGCGGCGGGCTACATCCTGGGATTTGACAATGGCTTCCCAGGCTTGATCTGTAAATTTGCTAGGGTCTGTTGGCTGCATGGTTCCTCGCAATCATAGGGAATTCTGCTCTTATCCCTGAATATATAATCTCACAACCATCTTAATCTTTAAACGGGATTGTGAACTTCACAGAGCGGTTGAGCTTCGGGCGATTTCCTTGGGGATAGCTTCTACGAAAGCGAAATTATCAAAATATTGCCAAACCCAAAATTTTATCGGCTGAGATTTATGCTATTTCCCACTTACCAATTTTTAGTATTTTTCCTAATTGTTTTTAGCGCGATCGTCTCTTTGAAACCCCAAGTCGATTTGTATAAAATTGTCTTACTGCTTTCCAGTTTATTATTTTATTCTTTTTGGAGTTTCGACTTTCTCTTGCTCTTGGCTTTAGGTACTGCTTACAATTATATCATTCTCCGGGCTGTCTGCAACGGCAAATCTAAAAAAGTTGCTTTAATCTCCGGCATAATTTTCAACATTGCCAATCTCAGCATCTTTAAATATTGCAACTTCTTTGTAACTTCCTTATTTGAGGTACTCAACCAGCTACACATTCCAGCTAGCTTTCAAGTTCTGCAAATCATCGCCCCCGTCGGCGTATCGTTCTACACATTTAGAATGATTTCCCATTTAATCGACTGCTACCAACAAAAAATCCCCTGTCCGAAATTTGTAGACTACGCCACCTACATTACCTACTTTCCCCAAATTGCCTCCGGGCCAATTTCGCGGCCTCGCGAATTTTACACCCAGCTAAATTCACCCAAAAAATACGACTATCAAATCGAAGAAGTTATAGTTTTGATTTTGTCTGGACTATTCAAAAAATATACTTTATCGAGCTTTTTGTTTAACTTCACTCAACTACCTTTCAAAGTCCCCCAGCAGTACAGCAGCATCGACTTAATCCTCGCGGCAATTTCCTATTCCTGTTTGATTTACGCAGATTTCAGCGGCTACTCGGATTTAGCGAACGGCATTTCTTGCTTGCTCGGTTTCAAACCGATCGCCAATTTTAATATGCCATACCGATCGCTCAGCTTGCAAGAATTTTGGAAAAGGTGGCACATCAGTCTTTCTGAGTGGCTGAGGGATTACGTTTACTTTCCCTTGGGCGGCAATAAATACGGCAAGTTGAGGAAGTACGTAAATTTACTGATGACAATGGCGATCGGCGGATTTTGGCACGGCGCAGGTTTAAACTTTATTGTCTGGGGTTCAATTCACGGTTTAGGATTAATTGTCAACCATTTATGTAAAGATATCCCCCAAGCTATCCACCTCAAATTAGACTATTCCTTTCCCAGATTTGCTCAATTTGGCAGTTGGTTGTTGACATTTACTTTTGTTACTTGTAGCTGGGTATTTTTCGGCACTCCCAACTGGGAAACTGCGGTTAGGTTTTTTCAGGGAATATTTCATTTTTCGGTTGCAACTTTTCAATTCAACTTTTGGCAATTGTACTTAGTAATTGCAGTCATTGGCGCGATCAACTTGTGGGGCGATCGCATTTCCCAACTATTGCAAACCGTATTTTCATTAAAAAACATTTTCTTTCGGGTTGTCTTAGTTTCGCTGTTCGTGTATGCTATCTTGATGTTGGGCCCAAGTACCGTCCCGCCTTTTATTTACTTTAATTTCTAAGAAAGATGAGAGACCGAGAAATTTTGCTGATAGTTACTTCTGTAATTCTCACTTTAATATTTTCAAACTTATCCTTATTTCTGAAAAGCTTTTCCTCAACTCCTTTCGCCAGTCCAGAAATTAAACAAGCAGCGCGCCAGATCGAAATAGACGGTTTCAGGAAATCCGAACAAGATTTTTGGAGCAAAATTAAAGATATTAACTTCGACAGCCTCCCCAAAAAATCAGAACCTGCTTCAGTAAAAACCGCAATCAAATCGGCAGTTGTACCCCAAAACCCTGCTAAAAAACCAACCCCAGCCAAACCCAAACTGACCGTACCTTATCGCAAATTTTTATTTATTGGAGATTCCGTAATGTTCGATTTAGGAACTCAACTCCAGTACAGTCTGAAAGAAAAATACAACATCGCCGATACAAAAATTGACTACAAAGTATCGAGCGGATTAAACCGCATAGATTATTATGACTGGTATGTCAGAACCAGCGAAATCATCAAGGATTACCGACCGGATGTAGTGGTCATTTTGTTCGGAGGAAATGATACTCAAGATATCACTGATTCTCAAGGGAAATACCGGGCAGTTATGACCCCTGAATGGCAAACAGCTTATCAAGCAAGAGTCCAGAAGTATGCCAAATTACTTGACTCTTCCTCCGTCAGAAAAGTGTATTGGGTGGGTCAATCGATATCTAACAAATCTCAGTACATCCAACAGTTTCCAGTGATGAACGATATCTATAAAAATGCCAGTAAATCTTCTCCAAAAATTGAATTTATTTCTACTTGGGACACTTTTGCAGAAGCCGGAAAGTTTGTTCCCGTAGTTGCTGACAAATCGGGGAAGCGAGGCTATGTAAAAGTTAATGATGGTCTGCACTTTACCTCCCACGGAGCTCAAATTATCAGCGATTTAATCGTTGACCAAATGGCGAAGGACAAAATTTTAAAAGCTCCGAAAAAGAAACCCTAAATTGGGAGTCAGAAACCGGGTTTTTTGGATTATGGGCTGCTGTGTGGGAGTTAGAAACCGGGTTTCTTCACTAAATCTTCGTGAGGATGCGAGAATTATCGTAGAAACCCGGTTTCTTGGATTATCGGCGTGGGTTGAGAAATCGGGTTTCTTCACTCAACCTCGGTTAAGATGCAAAAATTATCGCAGAAACCCGGTTTCTTGGACTAGGCGCATCGATTTTCCAGTTGGATTAATTCAACTTTATATCCATCTGGATCTTCTACAAAAGCAATGACTGTTGAGCCGTGTTTCATCGGCCCGGGTTCGCGACTAACTTTACCGCCGCGAGCTTTAATTTCATCGCAAGTACCGTAAATGTCGTCAACGCCGATCGCAATATGACCGTAAGCATCCCCCAAATTGTACTGCTCGACGCCCCAGTTGTATGTTAATTCCAAAACTGTAGTGTCAGATTCGTCGCCGTAGCCAACAAAAGCCAGAGTAAATTTACCGTCTGGATAGTCCTTTTGCCGCAGCAATTTCATGCCGAGCACTTCGGTGTAAAATTTGAGGGACTCTTCTAGGTTTCCGACTCGGAGCATCGTGTGTAGTAGTTGCATTTAGCTCACTCCAAATTTTTTAAGCTTTCATCTATTTTAACGATTTATTGCTGAAAAAACTCGCGCCGCAACCGTCGCAGTTGCCCCTGGCTCCTGCTATATATCAAATCCGGTAGCATCGGAATTAATATTACTCACAGCGGCCAGGACACGGCAGTGCCGTGTCCCTACGCCAGATTAATTGTAGGGACACGGCAGTGCCGTGTCCCTACGCCAGATTAATTGTAGGGACGCGCGGGACTCGCGGTGTCCTCGCTTATCATTCCGGTAACACCGGAATTGATATTACCCCTGTACTTCCACCACACCCCGAAACATATTCATGCCGCAAGTAAATAGGTATCGTCCAGGTTTGTCAGGGGTGAATTCAACAGCCGTTACCTGATTTAGAGGTAATTCTCGCACAATATGAAAATCTGGGAACAACACTTGTTCAAGACAACTGTTGGGGTCACGTCGCAAGAAATTGAGCCGGACTAATTGACCAACTTTCACAACTACAGTGGCAGGCTCATAACCGCCGTCTACAGTAATAGTCAACTCTTGTATCCCCTGAATAGATTTAGCTTGCTGCGCTTGAGTTTTACTGAACAAAAACCACCACAACTCGAAACCAATTAATGTCAAACCACCTATTGTGACGCCAACTTTTAAACCTAGCGGCTGTTCGATGCTGCGGAATTGAGCCGTTGAAGTAGAATGCTGGACGGATTTTTCGGAAGCTTGAACTCCCGATGCCATTCCGATCGCAAGTCCTACACTCGCGAGACTTCCCAAAATTTGACGGTGGTGCAACATTTCTCTAATTCCTCCTAATTTAGGCCAAAGATTTTGGTTTAAAATTACGCAATCGCAAAGCATTAGTAAGTACGGAAACTGAACTGAAAGCCATTGCTCCGCCGGCGATAATTGGATTGAGCAACCAGCCAAAAATCGGGTACAGAATGCCAGCCGCGATCGGTATTCCAGCGATGTTGTAAATAAACGCAAAAAACAGATTTTCGCGGATGTTCCGCATGGTGGCGCGGGAAAGTTGAATCGCTGTAACTATGCCTTGCAAGTCTCCAGAAATTAGGGTAATATCGCTAGCTGCGATCGCAATATCTGTCCCAGTCCCGATCGCAATTCCCACGTCTGCTAAGGCCAAAGCCGGAGCATCGTTAATCCCGTCTCCTACCATCGCGACAATTTTCCCTTCCCGTTGCAGGGCTTGGATTTGAGCTGCTTTTTGGTCTGGTCTAACTTCGGCAAAAATGCGAGTAATGCCCACGGATTGGGCGATCGACTCCGCAGTCGATCGGTTGTCCCCAGTCAGCATCGCCACCTCCAAACCGAGTTTTTGCAGTGCTTTCACCGCCTGGGCTGACGACGGTTTCAGGGCATCCGCAATGCCCAGAATTGCCTCAATTTTCCCCTCACAGGCCATCCAAACAACCGTTTTGCTCTCACCTTCCAAAGCTCTCGCGCGCCGTTCCAGATATTCAGTATCGCAGCCCAATTCCTGCATCCACCTCAGCGTTCCCAGGGCGATCGGCTTTCCGCCTACAACCCCGCGCACGCCGCTCCCGGCGATCGCCTCAAAATCCTTAACATCCGTCAAATCAACCTCTTGAGATTGAGCGTATCTAACAACAGCTTCCCCCACAGGATGCTCCGAATTTCGCTCTACAGATGCCGCCAATTGCAGCAACTTTAACTCATTACTATTCGCGGTTCCCTTGACTGTCACAAAATCAGTTACAGTCGGCTTACCGACCGTCATAGTTCCAGTTTTATCTAACACAATAATTTGAATTTTATGAGCCAATTCTAAACTCTCAGCTCCTTTAATTAAAATCCCGTTTTCTGCACCTTTACCCGTGCCAACCATCACAGCAGTGGGAGTCGCCAAACCCAAAGCACAGGGACAGGCAATAATCAGCACTTCCACCATTGTCACTGTAGCTAGAGTGATATTTCCTGTCGCGTTAAACCAGATGATGAAAGTAGCTAAAGCGACGGCAATTACTGCGGGTACAAACCAGCCTGTCACCTGGTCTGCTAACTTTTGAATCGGCGCTTTCGATCCCTGGGCATCCTGCACCATCTTGACAATTTGAGCTAAAAATGTATCTTTGCCAACTCTTGTCGCGCGAAATTTGAAGCTGCCAGTTTTGTTGATTGTCGCTCCGATAACTTCAGCGCCAAGCTGCTTTTTGACAGGCAAACTTTCTCCCGTAACCATTGCTTCGTCTACCGTCGAAGCACCCTCAATTACCTCTCCATCTACAGGGATTTGCTCTCCCGGCCGCACCTGCACGATGTCGCCTATTTCGACTTCGGCTAATGGCACTTCCAACTCTTTCCCGTTGCGAACTATCCGAGCAGTTTTTGCTTGCAAACCCATGAGTTTGCGAATCGCTTCAGAAGTCTCTCCCTTCGCCCGATTTTCTAAGGTTTTTCCCAGCAAAATTAGGGCAACAACGCTAGCAGCCACTTCGTAGTAAACGCTAGGAGTCAAACCTTGGGCGGTGAAGAAACCGGGGAAAAATGTCACAAATACAGAATAAAAGTAAGCAGCACTCGTACCCAAAGCAATCAGGGTATCCATTGTTGCTACGCGCCGTTTTAAGGATTTCCAAGCTCCCACATAAAACGATTTACCGCACCAGAATTGTACGGGTGATGTCAGGACTAATTGCAGCCAATAATTGTGCAGCCACGCGGGAATAAATGGCAGGTGCAAGCCCGTCATCGCCGGAATAGCGCCCACCACTAGCAGGATGCTTATGATACCTGCTGTCCAGAGTTTCCGCTGCAAGGTTTGAGATTCAGATTTGCGATCGGCTGCTTCTTCATCATCCTCTCCTGCCGCCATTTCTTGAAGCGGCAAAGCTTGGTATCCCGCTGCATCCACAGCCTCTTGAATTGTTGCTAAGCTGGTTTGCTGGGAGTCGTATTTGATAGTAGCTTGTTCCATGCCAAAGTTGACATGACACTCAATTACGCCGGGAACAGATTGAATTGCTTGTTCAATGGAAGAGGCACAGGAAGCACAACTCATGCCTTGGAGTTTGACTGTGAGATTGTCCATAAATACACTCCTAAATTAGACAATTACCTTCTGTCTTTAAATAGCTGGATAGCCAGCAGATGCGATCGCTTTCCTAACTTCACTTTCCGACTTAGCGGTTTGAATCGTGAGCAATTTTGTTTTGAGATCCGCCTCAACAGCGGCGGCTGAGTCAATTGCTTGGACTGCTTTTGTTATTGTATTCGCACAAGCCGAACAAGCCATCTTGGGAACTTTTAACTGTAAAGTCATAATGGGAACCTCAGCAGCAACTACTCTGCTTAATAAATGAATTAACTTTATTGTAAACTCTCCAGTTGGCAGGAGAGTCAAGTCAATTTTAGATTTTAGATTTTAGATTTTAGATTCTCGCAAATTTCATCCTAATTTCATAGAGCCGTGAAATACTGAATATACGTGGCAATTTTAAGGATAAAAAACCTATGAAACCAATCTCATTAAGAACAGGGTTTACAGCGCTGACGTTAACCTGTGCAACCGTCCTAACCAGCGGAGTGCTAGCAGCTTGTTCAAAAGCCCCTTCCAGCCAAACTCAAGCACCAAATATTACCGCCGCAACCGAAGCGAACAACAAGCAAGACGCGGCACAAGGCGGCATGGGTGGCATGAATCATGGAATGAATCACAATATGTCAATGGACTTAGGCCCCGCCGATGCCGACTACGATTTGCGATTTATTGATGGCATGACAGTGCACCATCAAGGTGCTGTAAACATGGCGAAAGAGGTGCTTAACAAATCCAAACGCCCGGAAATGAAAAAACTAGCAAATAACATCATTGCCGCTCAGAATCGCGAAATCAATCAAATGAAAGAGTGGCGAAAAACTTGGTATGCCAAAGCCGACAATACGCCGATGGCTTATCACGCTCAAATGGGTCACATGATGGCAATGAGTCCCGAACAGATGCAAAGCATGATGATGAGCATGGATTTAGGCCCTGCTGACGCTCAGTTTGACTTGCGTTTTCTGAATGCGATGATTCCCCATCACGAAGGAGCTTTGGTGATGGCCCAAGATGCTTTGAAGAAGTCGAAGCGGCCGGAAATGAAGAAATTGTCCCAAGAAATACTGACTTCGCAAAAGCAAGAAATCCAGCAAATGAAACAGTGGCGACAAGCTTGGTACAAACAGTAATTTAGCATCACAAACAATACGTGACACAAATCCACAACATGAGTGACATGAATCACAGTAGGTCAATAGTTCAGGAAACACTTGCTTCACAAAGCCAAGAAATTGAGGACATGAAAAAGTGGCGACAAGCTTGGTATAAACAGTAATTTAGCTCGACTATGGCTGTCAGCATTTGTCTGAATACAGGTCATTTCATTTTTTACGTAAAAATACTGTAGACAACTTAGAAGTCATCGGTCTAAAGTATAAAAGTCAGTCAAACGCTATATAGAGGGGGTAGTTCATGATATTGAACAGCTTAGAATTAAACGCAACTTATAAATCAAATGCAGTTGTAGAGGAGCTAGTGAACGCATTGACAGAGGAAATTGAAGCGCAAGCAGAGATAACAAAACGGGAAAAAGATATACAGTGCCGTCGATTGGCATTAGGCAGAACTTATATTCATATTTTAGAAGCCGGCGGGCATCTGGGTTGCTAACGGAAATTTCATCCTAATTTCATTTGGCAGTGAAAGACTAGGTTGAGGAGAGCATTTTAGCTCTTGGTCATTGCTTGACGGTCGCTTCTGAGAAAGTGCTAATAAGTAGTTCCAGTTAATTGGGTTAACCTACTTACGGCAAAATACCAACCGCTAAGCCTTTGGCACTCAACCTGATTTCAAGGATAATGCCAACGATGATATTTTACAAATGTTCTCAATCTATCGCAATTATTAGCAGTTGTTCTGGAACTTTGTTAAGCCTAATTTTGCTAAGTTCCCCTGCAGCCGTTTTCGCCCATGCTGGACATGGAAATGAATTTCACGAAAGCGGAGGTGATTCTGCTCAAACTCCTGGTGCTATTTCTGTCGATGCTGAAACTTCAAAACGCATCGGAATTAAAGTTGAACCTGTTAAAGCTCAGCGATTGGCTGTCGGGATTAAAACTACCGGACAAATTGAAACTTTGCCCAACCAAAAAGTAGAGGTTCGGGCTCCGGTTAACGGTACGGCGGTTGAATTGTTAGTAAAGCCTGGGGACAAGGTTTCTAAAGGTCAAGCTCTTGCTGTTTTATCGAGTTCAGAATTAGGACAATTGCGCGTGGAGTCGATCGCAAAACGAGCCGAAGCTGAAGGCAATTTGCAACAAGCGCAGGCTGACTTTAAGTTAGCTCAAGAAAATTACGATCGCCAACTGCAAATATCTGCAGCAGAAATCGCCCAAGCCAAAACCCAACTGACAGCCGTAACTCAGCAATACCAGCAAGAACAAAATTTGGTAAACAATCGTTCAGTTGTGAAAGTTGCGAAAGAAAACTATCAGCGTCAAGTTGAAATATCGCAAGCCGAAATAGCGCGGGCCGAGACAGAATTAACTGTTGCAAAAGAACAATTTGAGCGCGACAAAGAATTAGTGGCCGCAGGAGCGATCGCGCGACGTGCAATGCTGGAATCGCAAGCTCATTTTGCCGAAGCAAAATCCGCTGTTGCTAAGGCAAAAAGCCGTCCAGAAGTTATCAAAGCCGAAACCGAAATTAAGCAAGCCGAAGTAGACCTCCCGATGCGCGAATTGCGCGATTCCCAAGGCAAAGTTGCCGAAGCAAAAGCTCAACTTACCAAAGCTCTGAGCCGCCGGGAAGTGTTAGAAGCCGAGGCTCAACTCAAGCGAGCTAAAGCTGCATTAGAAGTAGCCCAGTCTCGCATTCGCCTCAGCAGTTCAGCTTATCAAGCGCGGCTGCAACAACTAGGGATTGCCGCCAACGA
>JAUBOH010000099.1:0-18277 GCA_036700145.1 Microcoleus occultus BM001215366 | reverse complement strand
CCGGAGATGCTCAAATGTCCAACTTTCCCACAGTAGATGTGGAAACTTTACCCAGTGACAGCACACCCTCAAATACCAACCCAAATCGTTCTTGGCAAAAAGGCGACTCGATCGTAGAACCGCAAGGCGTGTACCGACTGCCGAATGGGAAACTTGTTATGAGTCGAGAATGTCCTTAATTCAACAACATGAATATGTACCCAATCAATCGGTGGGTTGTTATTTCAAGTTCAAGCATCGCGACATCAACTTGTTTTACCCTCAGTGCGATCGCCCAATCCGCACCGCCACCGGGCGTCACCATTCCCCCTAACGCACCAGACGCGATCGAGCAAACGATTCCCAATCCCTCTCAAACACCCCGTCCTCTCCCCGATCAAACGCCTTCACCACCACCGGAACCCCAACTGCAAATTCCCCCAACTCAAGAGTCACCTGAAGTTACTGCCCCGTCGGGCGATCGCTTTTTTATCCAAAAAGTAGAAGTGCTGGGAAACACCGTCTTACAGGACGAAATTGCCAAATTAATTCAGCCTTACGAGAACCGTTCAGTCACGTTTGAAGAGTTACTCGAACTGCGAGCGGCGATTATTCAACTCTATATTAAAAACGGCTACATTACCTCTGGAGCCTTCCTGCCCAACAATCAAGACCTCAGCAGCGGTACTGTCAAAATTCAAGTCGTAGAGGGCGAACTCGATCGGATTGAATTCGGTGGGTTAAATCGATTGCGAGAAGGATACGTGCGATCGCGCCTCGAACTTGCCACTTCTACCCCCTTAAACCAGCGACGCTTAGAAGAAGCTTTGCAACTGTTGCAACTCGATCCGCTGATCGAGAGGGTAAATGCCGAGTTAACCGCAGGTAGCACTCCGGGCCGCAATATCTTGCGAATCAATCTCAAAGAAGCGCCTGCCTTTCACAGTGCGATCGTACTGGAAAACAACCAATCTCCTAGCATTGGTTCAGTCCAAGGCAGCGTACAAGTCAGTCATGATAATCTGTTGGGATTTGGCGATCGTTTAGCAGCCCAATACGGTCGTACTGAAGGACTCAACCTCTACGACATCAACTATACTATCCCCGTGAATCCTCGTAACGGTGCCCTTAACTTCCGCTATAACAATGGCGATAGCCGAATTATTGAAGAAGAGTTCCGGGATATCGGTATTAGAAGCGAGACTCAAACCTATTCCCTCAATTTCCGCCAGCCCATTACCAGAACACCAACCAGTGAATTTGCATTAAGCTTAGGTTTAGATCGCCGTCGCAGCCAAACGTATATCCTCGACGATAGGCCCTTTTCCTTCACAGAAGGTCCTGAAGGCGGCGAATCTAAAGTTACAGTAATTCGGTTTTCTCAAGATTGGGTCGATCGGGGCAGAAGACGAGTCTTAGCCGCCCGTTCTCAATTCAGTCTAGGGATAGATGCCTTTGATGCAACCGTCAACAACACCGGCACTGACGGGCGATTCTTTTCCTGGTTGGGACAATTTCAGTGGGTGCAGCAGTTATCGCGCAGAAATGTGCTAGTAGCGCGAATTGATGCTCAGCTAACTCCAGATTCTTTGCTACCTTTAGAACGCTTCAGTATTGGTGGAGTCGATACAGTTCGCGGCTACCGACAAAACCAACTCGTTGCCGACAACGGCATTCTGGGTTCCGTTGAAGTTCGCATTCCCCTCGCGTCAGATCCCAGCGTACTGCAGTTAGCGCCTTCTTTTGAAATCGGAACGGTCTGGAACGATCGAGATATTAACCCTGATCCAGCTACAATTGCCAGTTTAGGGCTAGGTTTGCGCTGGCAGGTCGCCCCCGATTTATCGTTGCGCCTAGACTACGGCCTCCCCTTAATTTCAGTTGGCGATCGGGGAAACTCGCTGCAAGATAAGGGTATCTACTTTTCAGTGCGCTATCAGCCGTTTTAAAGCAGACTGTAGTAGTTTACCAGCTCAGTTGCAGGTTTGTGCGATCGAGTTTGCACAATTGTGCAATATATTGTCTAGGTGATTTCTATATCATATAAAATGAAACCAATTTCATTACTTAAATCGACGCTTTGTCTGACTCAGATGATGTCCGTAAAATCACCCATTATATGTTCGTAGTAAGGACTTTAGTCCTTATCCTTAATCCTTGTAAGGACTTTAGTCCTTACTACAAACTGTCCTTATCCCTAATCCTTGAAAAAACTGAAGTCCTTACTACGAACTATTTTTATTACGGGGAATTGACCGGACATCATAATATCATTAACTGAACAAAAAGCTTAAATTAACCAGAAACGGGCTCTTTCTTAGTTATTTTGATAATAAAAACATACTTGCCCCACTCCGCTCGAGCTAAAGGCTTACTGGGTAAGGAATTACCAATTACCAATTACCAATTACCAATTACCAATTACGGTTTCAACGATGAGCCAAGATTTACCAGAACCAGGGACACTCAAAATACTTGTAGTGGATGACCACGAACTAATCTTAAGCGGAACGATCGACTTGCTGAAGCGGTACTACCCACAAGCCGAAATCCTTACCGCTAAAACAACCCAGAATGCTCTGCAACAGGTCGAAACATTTGAGCCTGACCTCGTTATTATGGATCTTTCCCTACCAGAAACCTTCGGGCACACTGCCGAAATCAATCGAGGCATAAAAAGCCTGGGAACTTTAATGAAAAACTATCCCAGCCTAAATTTGGTCGTGCAAAGCAGTTATGTCAAGGCACTGGTGCGGATTAAACCGGACATTGATGCTCATGAAGGAGGGTTTACCGTAGCTGACAAAGGACTTTCCAGCCAAGAGATGTTGAAGCGGATTGACTTAGCACTCAAAGGAGTTACCCATACCAAAGATTTGAAAATGCCACCAGGAGAAGTCAAGCCAGAGTGGCTTGAGGTACTCAATCTCGCTTTTGAAGAAGAATTGGAAGATAAAGTCATTGCCGATCGCATGAACCTATCCCTCAGAACGGTACGCCACTACTGGACAAAAGTTCAAGACGTTTTAGGCGTTTACCCGGAAGATGGCAAAAGTCTCCGCATTCAAACGGAAAAACGAGCTAGAGAAGAGGGGTTTATTGATTGACCGGTTTTGTTAAGGAAGAAACAGTTGTTACCCACTATTTGGAGCAAAATCAGAAAAGAATTTACTATCTGGTCTGTAGGAACACTACCAGGAATTGTTGCTATAGGGCTGATTGTACTCGTTCGTTTGAGTGGAGTGCTGCAATTGATAGAATGGGTAACTTTCGACTCGTTTCTCCGGCTGCGACCATCCGAATCGATCGACCAACGAATTGTCATTGTGGGAATTGATGAAGCCGATATCCAACGTATAAGAAATTACCCTATACCCGATCGCGAAATTGCCAAACTGTTAAGAACATTGCAGAAGTACCAGCCCAGAGTTATTGGTCTTGATATTGTTAGAGATATACCCGTTGAACCCGGTCATGCCGAACTGGTTGCAACTTTTAAAGATATCAAAAATCTGATTGTGTTGGAAAAAGTTATACCCGTTTCTATTAAGCCGCCCCCCGACTTACCCCCAGAAAAAATCGGTTTTATAGATTACCTTTCCGATGATGACGGCAAGGTCAGGCGTGCGATACTGGGAATAAATAGACCTGAAAACGATAAAAAATACGCCTTTTCCCTGCCTTTGCGACTGGCAGAAACCTATCTCAAGGCTGAAGGCATTAAACTGAGCAATGGCATTCGCGATCGCAAGGCGATGCGGTTTGGTTCGACTGAACTTCCTCGCTTTTTTCCCTATTCTGGGGGCTACGTGCGAACTGATGATTTTGGTATTCAAATACTCCTCAATTATCGCAACGGTCGGAAACGATTTCGCACGCTATCCCTGCAAGATATTAACGATATTGAAGCCGCCAATGGTAATCCCGATGTGCTGCGCGATATCTTGGGCGATCGCATTGTTCTGATTGGGGTAACTGCTCCTAGTATTAAAGACTTTATCAATACTTCTGCGATCGCTAATTTACAACCGCCTGGGAAAATTTATGGCGTAGAATTTCATGCCCATGTTACCAGCCAAATGGTCAGTGCAGTTCTCGATGGACGACCTGTTTTAAAAACTTGGTCGCAGGGTTGGGAATATCTTTGGATTGTCGGTTGGGGTGTTTTAGCTATTTATCTCGGTCGGCTAACTCAATCTCCATTGAAAAACCTCGTGTATGTTGCGGCTGCCAGTCTTGGGTTAGTTGGAATTGGCTATGCTTTTATCATCGGGGGATGGTGGATTCCCGTAGCACCAGCTTTATTAGTTTTGGTCATTAATGGTGCTATCTTGAACACTTTTTATCAATACGATCGATTTTTGAGGTTTCAGATTGAGATCCGCCAACACACAATTGAACGGACATTTGTTCTAATTCATAATGGTCCTCTGCAAACACTAGCCAATATTTTGAGGCACGTTCAAGACCAAAATTTAGAACCAAATCGATTGCTTGAAGAACTGAAAAATCTGAACTGGGAAATCAGAGAAGTCGGCGAATACCTGAAACTAGAAGCTCTCGATCGAAAGGAAAGTCTCCGCCTGGGCAGTGGTCTAATCCTGGACTTAAAGATACCAATTCGCGACCTGCTTTATGAAGTCTACAGCCATACACTCCAGCGCAACTTTCCTTCCTTTAAAACGCTCAAAGTTAAAGCTTATTCATTCGAGCCAATTGAAGAGCAATACTTAAGTCTGGAACAAAAGCGAGAGCTCTGCCAATTTCTGGAAGAAGCACTGTGCAATGTCGGAAAACACGCTAAAAAATTGACCCGTTTGAGTGCTACTGGCTCTTCAAACAAAGGCTTGTATACCCTAAGTATTAAAGATAATGGATCTAGCATTTGCTCTTCCTTTGAAGGTCGAGGAACAAAGCAGTGTCTGAATCTAGCAAAAAAATTAAAAGGAAAGTTTAAGCGAACCTGTCTCGGAGAGAAAGGAACTTTGTGTGAGTTAACTTGGCCCATTACGGGTAGAAACTGGGATTTTGCTAGGATAAAACATCACTTCAAAACCAAGGTTTTGAAAGGAAGACTCGGCGGTTAAAACCGCGTCTACACATACAAAGTCGGCCTACGCCGACTAAGAGATAAAGGGGTAAGAAACCCGGATTTAGTATGAGCATCGACAAGAATAGTTTTTGCGCTCGCCGACTTATTCAGCAAGTCCTACTTACCCATTGCAGAGTTGTGCAATGATAACTACCTTAAAGAGCAACAGGAAATACAAACTCAAGCAATTAACTTGGCACAAACTACTCTAGTTTTATCCCATCTATTTATTTATCGTATTAAGTAAGTTGAGCAAACAAGCTTAACTTCAGTTCAAACCACAATCTCAAATCAAGGAGAAAAACGATGAAAGACAATCAGCATGAACAACTGTTTACGGAACAAACCGCCGAGTCTGAGGCTCCTGCCTTCGAGGAACTTGACAATGAAACCGCTGCTACCTGTAGTGGCGGTGTAGCCTATCTCTACGGTAAAAATCCCGATGTCATTTTGTATAAAGATCCAGGGCTTAAAGGGCAGTCGATAGGCGCGAATGCATCAACAGGTGATGGTATTCGCAACATCGGGTTTGCAGACGGGAAAGGAGGCGGGTTTAACACTACGTTCAACGATCAAGTCTCATCTATCAGGATCTTGCGAGGTTCATGGCAGTTCTTTGACAAAGCTGGTTATGGTGGCGACACCACTGGTCGTCTGGGACCAGGAACCTATTCGTTAGGGCATATGAATGACAAAATCACTTCCCTCATCCGTGTAGCACCGTAGACTTGACTTTTCTGCAACTGTTCTAGGGATTGTTCTTTAGACAGCCTCGCTACCTTAGAGTATGAATTTCTGACGCAGTTGATAGAACCAGGAAATACTCTGATTGCTCATAGCGATAGATAGCAGGAATGTACAGCTAGATAACGATGGTAGGGTGGGTAATCGCCCACTCTACCTTTTTTTAACTAGTTAGGTATTTTACCAGCCGAGTGATGACAAATGTAATGTGCTGGAGATGAGATTTATTCGATGTGGGTAAGAGTACCTGGTTCATAACTTAAGACTATTGAAATCTCAGGTTGTTTTACTATGAAATTTCAGATTGTTCTACAACACAGTGAAGAAGATTGCGGTGCCGCCTGCATTGCCACGATCGCCAAATACTACGGACGCACCTTTGCCATCAGTAGGGTTCGGGAAGCAGTCGGCACCGGGTCGCGGGGAACCTCCCTGCTGGGGTTAAGGCGGGGTGCAGAAGCCCTAGGATTCAATGCCCGCCAAGTCAAAGCCTCCCCGCAACTGCTTGACCAATTGCATAAAACCCCCCTGCCAGCGATCGTTCACTGGAAAGGCTACCACTGGGTCGTTTTATACGGGCAAAAAGGAAAAAAATATGTAGTTGCCGATCCAGGCGTCGGCATCCGCTACCTCACTCGCGAGGAGTTAATCAAGGGTTGGGACAATGGTATCATGCTGCTGCTGGAGCCAGACGACAGCCGCTTTGGCGAGCTCCTCGACGATAAAGTTGGCGGCTTTGGGCGATATCTGGTGCGGGTTTTGCCCTATCGCAACATCTTAGCCCAGGCGATCGCCATCAACATCGCGATCGGACTGCTTTCCCTCGCCTCCCCTTTAATGATGCAACTGCTCACCGATGACGTGCTGGTGCGGGGAGATACCCAACTGCTAACCACCGTAGCAATTGGGGTGATCGCCATGAATCTATTTAGCAGTGCGATCGGTTTGGTACAGTCTCACCTGATCGGTCACTTTGGTCAGCGGCTGCAATTAGGGCTGATTCTGGAATACGGGCGAAAACTCCTACACTTGCCCCTATCCTACTTTGAAGGGCGTCGAAGTGGGGAAGTAGTTAGCCGCATTGCGGATGTTAACGCCATCAATGAGCTAGTTTCCGCAATTGTCCTCGGTTTACCCAGCCAATTTTTTATCGCCTTGGTTTCCTTGGGCTTTATGCTCTTCTACAGTTGGAAACTGACTGTCGCTTCTCTCGCGGCCTTTGTCATCGTCACACTTGTCAACCTGCTTTTCCTCCCAGCATTGCGTCAGAAAACCCGCAACATGATTGTCTTGGGTACAGAAAACCAAGGCTTTCTCGTCGAAACCTTTCGCGGCGTCCAGGTTCTCAAAACCACCCAAGCCACCCCCCAAGCTTGGCAAGAGTATCAGACAAATTACGGTCGTCTCGCCAACCTGGGCTGGACTACGATGAAGCTGGGACTTTATAGCGGGACTATCACTAGTATTCTTTCCAGTTTCACCAGTATTGCCCTACTCTGGTTAGGCAGCTATCTGGTGATTAATCGCACATTAAGCATCGGTCAACTGATGGCATATAGTGGCTTGAGTGGCAACTTTCTCGGCTTCCTGAGTTCAGCAATCGGGTTGATTGATGAGTTGATCACTGCTCAAATTGTCATTCAACGCCTAACAGAAGTCATCGATGCCACGCCGGAAGACGAAAACGACTTCAAAAAGCCTCGGGCAGAAATTAAGGGCGATGCCGATATTACCTGCACCAACCTCAACTTCCACCACGCAGGTAGAGTTGACCTCCTGCAAGATTTTTCCCTGACTATCCCTAGCGGTCAAGTAACTGCCTTAATTGGTAAATCCGGCTGTGGTAAAAGTACCCTAGCCAAACTGATAGCTAGTTTATATTCCGTCCAATCCGGCAATATCCGCTATGGCATCTACAACCAGCAAGACCTCTCTCTGGAATGCCTGCGGCAGCAGGTGGTGCTAGTGCCCCAAGAACCCCACTTCTGGAGTCGATCGATCGTTGACAACTTCCTCTTCAGCTATCCTCACATCAGTTTTGAACAAATTGTCAGGGCTTGTCAGATTGCTGGTGCAGATGAGTTTATTAGTAAACTGCCCGACAAGTATCAAACTGTTTTAGGAGAGTTTGGCGCTAATCTCTCTGGCGGACAACGGCAGAGATTAGCGATCGCCAGAGCTATAGTTACTGACCCGCCCGTACTCATTTTAGATGAATCCACAGGTGCTCTCGACCCAGTGAGTGAAGCCTCCGTGCTAGATCAACTGCTGTACTCTCGGCAGGGCAAAACCACAATTATGATTAGCCACCGCCCCAAAGTCATTGGGCGAGCCGACTGGATTGTACTGCTGGAGGAAGGGCGCTTGAAAATCCAAGGCACTCCAGAGGATCTGCGCCATCTTCCTGGCGAACACTTAGTCTTCTTAGACGATTTTGTCCCAGCAACGAATGGTTTGGTGGTGCAATCTTCTAGCTCTCACTCCAATGGCAAAGTCCCCGCAATCAGCAATCACAACCATCATGCTTAGCAACTCCAACTCTGATGATCTGCCCCCAATTCAAGAGAGCGATTTTCTCCCGCCGCTTGGTCGCTGGACTACCGTTGGCGGAATGGTTATGCTTTCTTTTATCGCAATAGCGATCGGCCTCACCTCTGTAATCAAATATAAAGTCACCGTCAAAGCCGAGGCAAACATCCGTCCTGCTGGTGAATTGCGGCTCGTTCAGGCGGCTGCGGAAGGTCCAGTTATGCGCGTCTGGGTCAAAGAGAATCAAGTTGTCAAAAAAGGAGATGTCATTGCCACTATCGACGACTCTCGCCTTCAAACCAAAAAAAGCCAACTGCAAAGCAACATCTTGCAGAGTCAGTTACAACGAGTTCAAATCAACGCCCAGATTAGTGCCCTCAATAGTCAGATTAGAGCCGAAACTGACCGCATCAACCGCGTTGTCGCCGGCGCTCAAGCTGAATTGAGCCACCGCAGTCGGGACTATCAAAACAAACAAATTACCACCGTCACTGAAGTCCAAGAAACTGAGGCGAATGTCAGGATGGCCCAGGAGGAATTGCACAAAGGCCAAGCGGAGTTAAAGTCAGCACAAGCCAACTTGAGCGCCACTAAGGCGGCTTTGGGGGCAAGTAGGTCAAAGCGAAACCGATATGAGAGTGTAGCCAAAGAGGGAGCGCTTTCTTTGAATCAATTGGAGGAAGCACAACTAGCTGCCGATCAGCAAGAACAAGCGGTGGAGGCACAAAAAGCAGTAGTTGAGGCGCAAAAACAAACAATTAAACGGTTGCAACAAGCTGTCGTGGCAGCCCTTGCTAGACGGCGAGGCGCAATGGCTGCCCTCAATCCGAGTAATGCAGAAGTCGCGATCGCTTCTGAGCGCATTGCCCAAGAAAAAGCCTCGGGGTCTGGCAGCATCGCTACATTAGACAAAGAACGCCAAGCCCTCATCCAGCAACGGATTGAAATTCAGAAACAGCTCGATCGCGATGCCCGTGAACTCCAACAAGTGGAAATCGACCTCAGCCAGACCGCGATTACTGCCACAGCCGACGGTATCATTTCTAAGCTAAACCTGCGAAATTCCGGGCAAACTGTGCGCCCTGGAGAGGAAATCGCTCAAATTGTCCCCAGTGATGTCCCCTTGGTGATCAAGGCAGCGGTGGCATCTGAGGATAAAAACAAGTTGAAAGTCGGACAAAAGGTACTTTTGCGGGTTTCTGCCTGTCCTTATCCAGATTACGGCACTCTCAAAGGTAAGGTCAAAGCGATTTCCCCAGATGCGTTTTCCCCTCAAAGGAATGGTGCTAATGCAGTTGCCTCTACAACAGCTACTCCCCAGAAAGCGGTTGCAGTTGGTTCCTTCTATGAGGTAACAATTGAGCCAGAAAGCCTTGCTTTACGTCAGGGCAAAAAACTGTGTTCTATCCAATTGGGGATGGAGGGCAGAGCGGATATTATTTCCAGAGAAGAGACTGTGCTCCAATTCTTTCTCAGGAAGGCAAGGCTGAGCGCAGACTTGTGACATCTAATTCCGATCGGTGAACCCCTGCGATCGCATAGCGCACTACTCATAGAACTATATGATAATTCCAATCCAATGGTTCTTTAACAAACGCATCAACATCAAAATACTCACCAGTTGTGCCTTGAGTTTAACGCTGATTGTAACTCCGGCGGTTCTGGCGAGTTATGCACCGGGCGATCAAAAGCCTGTCCCTCCAGAAAGAAGATCGGATGGAGGAACGACTAGAGGGTGTTCTGGAGGAGGTATGCCGCTAACCGTTCTTGCCTCTGTGAACTACGTCGGACGAACGATTTCTCGACACCCTACGTTCGCTTGGTTTGTGCCTAATGATTCTGCCTCCAAGCCAATAAAATTCACGATTTACGAGTGGGTTCCAGGTGCTAAACCCAAACAAGTTCGCCAGATGTCCTTGCAGAGTTCGCCGGGAATTATGAAATTATCCCCGTTCTCGAATAGCGAATTAGGGTTGCAACAGGAGAAACAATATCTTTGGCAAGTTGTTATCAATTGCGACCCAGATAACCCATCAGGCGATCTAGTAAGCGAGGCAAATATTGAGGTTGTAGCAATGCCTGTGGCTGTGCAAAGTAAACTCAACAAAGCAGTAAATAGCGTTGAGAAAGCTAATATCTATGCTGAGGCAGGTTTATGGTACAACGCGCTAGATGAAGCGCTCAAACTAGCCCAAGCGTCGAAACTGGGAGAAGTGGGTTCAACTTTGTTAAAAGATTTGGCTGTGTCGGAAGCACCAAAAACTACTTCACAATTGTCACCAAAAGAACGGGATGCTCGCGCGAAACAAATTGAAACCTTGAAGCAGATTGCCAATACCGCACGCTGACATACTCGATAGCCTCTACTTTCTAGGAACATTTTAGTTATGACCGATGAAGAAGCGATCGCACTCGTTACGGCAACTATAGCTCCTCAATCTCTAAGCGAACTGCAAATAGCTGTTCTTCGAGGAGCCTGGAACAAGCAGTCTTATCATCAGATTTCACTCCAACTCAATCACGAGTACAGTTACATCAAAGATGTAGGCGCACAATTGTGGCAACTGCTGACCCAGGAGTTAGAAATTGGGGTAACAAAACTCAATTTGCACGATGTCCTGACGCAGTATGCACTGCAAAAACGAACCTGCGATCGACCTGCATCTTTGCAACGCGATCGTGTCGATTGGGGAGAATCTGTTGATGTTTCCGAATTTTGCGGGCGAAAGGCACAATTAGCAATGCTAGAGCAATGGGTGATGCAAGATTGTTGCCGATTAATCGCGATCGCGGGCATAGGTGGCATCGGTAAAACAATGCTCGTGACTCAATTGGCACAGCAACTTGCTGATACTGAGCAGTTTGAAGTTGTGGTGTGGCGATCGCTCAGGCAAGCTCCGCCCTTCGTCGATTTTCTCACCGAATTGATATGTGCGATCGCTCCCGAGCGAACGCTGCCGCAGTCACTCGATCTCATGATGCGTCAGTTGCTTATTCAGTTGCGCTCTCGCCGCTGTCTGCTCGTTCTAGATAATGTTGAAACGGTGTTTTCGAGTAAAAAATTAGTGGGTACTTATCGAAGAGGCTACGAAAACTACGGATGGTTATTTCAACAGTTGGGAGAAGGACAGCATCAGAGTAGCATCTTACTAACGAGTCGCGAAATTCTAACAGAGGTTGCTGTTAGCGAAAGCCCCACCGCATCAATCCGATTGCTCAGGCTGGAACCAGTGTCGATCGAGGAAGGAGAAACAATCTTAGCAGCAAAGGGACTAAATATCTGTGCCCAACAACCGCAAGTACAAGAATTAATTGAACGCTATCAAGGCAACCCACTAGCGTTAAAGATGGTAGCAGAACTGCTCAAAGACTTATTCGACAGCAATATTGCCGCTTTTTTAGCCCAAAAGACGCTGTTGTTTAAAGACATTCGCGATTTACTAGCGCAGCAGTTCGATCGCCTCAGTTGGTCAGAGGAGCAGGTGATGTATTGGTTAGCCATCAATCGGGAAGCCGTTACCGCTCAACAGCTACAAGCGGATCTACCTTTAGTGTCTCAGACAAAGTTGCGGGATGCATTGATATCGCTCGATCGGCGATCGCTAATCGAAAAAATCAAGCCAAACTCAACTAATTCTGATGCGCTAACTTCGTTAGATAGTGTCAGCTATACTCAACAGCCTGCGGTGATGGAGTATGTCATAGAACGATCGATCGAACAAATAACTCACGAAGTAGAGCAAGCGCAGAGCGATCGCCCCAAAAGCCATGCCCTGCTAAAAATGCAGACTATAACTATGTGCCAGACTTGCAGATGCGTTCAGGGGGCGCTTGTCGCCCCTTGAAGCTCGCGCTTCTAAGATAGCTATAGCGGTTCTCAAAAAAGTGAGGTATGCCCACGGCGGCCTATGCCCATGAGTACCTCATATGAGAGCTCGAAAGGCTATATGCTACACGCATCTTCACATTGTTGATAAAGTTTGAGATTTTTCGATATAAAATTTAACAGTTGAAAGGCGAACAGTCACGAGATCGATCATAGAAAGCGAGCTAACTTTGCGAACAATATCCAACCCTTCGCCCGAATAAGTTACGAAGTTTTTGAATTGCTTCATTGATATAATTAGAGGTTTCAATTGTAGATAATAAAAAAGTTAAATTAAACCTCTATTTTTAGGAAAATTGAAAGTAGTTTGTTTTTAATTTTAAACTTTAAAACCAGATGAAACATTAGGATAAAGCATCGTAAATTCACAGGAGCAACATCATGTCTGAACCAGTAAAAACGCCACAGATATCACAAATTGAGGTGCTAGCATCCGGTCTGGATGGTCCTCGCAAGTTGAGCCTCGGTCCAGATGGGGCGCTTTATGTGACTGAAGCAGGACGAGGGGGAACAGGAGTTAGTATTCCATCTCCAAGTATACCGGGCGCGTTTTTGTCCTATGGCGCAACGAGTGCAATTACCCGAATTCAAAATGGGAATGTGGAACGAGTGGTTACCGGACTTCCCTCGGTGGCATTACCCGATGGATCGGATGCGTCAGGTGTGCATGATATTGAGTTTGATGCCTATGGAAACGCCTATGCGATCGTGGGTCTTGCTAGCAATCCAGCCAATCGAGATAACCTCCTACAAGTACCTGATTTTAGCCATTTGATTGCGATCGATAACTTTGATGGTGGTGCGTCATGGACAAGACTCACGGATTTTGGAGTGTACGAGCAAAACAACAATCCCGACGGGCAAGATGTTATTACCAACCTCTTTGACTTGCTGATTGAGGACAATACAGCCTATGTCGTGGATGCAGGTGCCAACGATTTGCTTTCTCAGCGAGGCTTTGGCGACGAATTGACTCTAGAAGCAGTCTTTTCAAGTTCTACCGCGATCGATCCGCTTACGGGTGAATCAGTGGTGATTCAGCCTGTCCCCACCTCAGTCGCCGTCGGCCCGGACGGTGCACTCTATGTCGGTGAATTGACTGGGTTTCCTTTTCAAACAGAAACAGCAAAAGTTTATCGCATCAATGCTGAAGGTAAACCGTTCGTTTATGCAGGCGGGTTTACGCATATCGTCGATCTAGCCTTTGATAAGTCCGGCGGTTTGTATGTTTTGGAATACGATGCGAATGGGCTTTTGAACGAAGGTGACGCAGGTGCGTTGATCTATGTGTCTCCCGATGGTAAAACTCGCACGACGATCGCGGATGATGAATTAATTAATCCGACAGGTTTAGAAATCGGTGCTAACGGTGACATTTACATCTCCAACAAAGGCTTTGTTGCAGGACAAGGAGAGGTACTGCGGTTGAGTTTAGAGAAGGATACAACCGAAGGTTGCGCTCCGTTGGGCGATCGGGTGGGGAACTACACGATGGCGAGCTCGGCGAAGGGCGATCGAGCAAATGCCTCTTATTCAGTTGTGCCAAATTTAACTGCCGATCGACTGCCGATCGCAGTAACTTCTGGTTGGGACTTTACGGGCTAATGTGGATTTTTGGTAATGGGTAATGGATAACTCCTTACCTAGTAAGTGTTTGGCCACAGGAATCAATTACAGCAGCTTCTCTTGACCGGGCTAGAGGAGACAAAATCTATCTTTAGGAGGACGATTTGCCTTCTTTTCCCGGTTATTCAATAAGATTTGGGTCTACCGAGTCCCTGGGGACGCTTGATGGACAATGAGAAGCAAATCGACGAACTTATCTACTTAAAAAGCTGATATTTGCTGGCTCTCACATCTCTAAGGATTTATTACAGGAAAATCAAATGAGCACTAAAGTTCTTTACATTCAAAGCAAGCAACGACCAGACCCTCTCTCTATAGTTAAGCGGCAAGATTTTGACTGTATAGAAGGAGAGAATATTAACCCCAAAATTATTATTGAAAGTCCTAATATCAGTTTATATTGCCTCGATCCTCAAAACCAACAAGCGATTTTTGTTGAAACACCGTTAGAGATCGAGCTTTCCAATGCACCTTTTTTTTACCAAGCCCAGTATGAATATGCCCGGCGATTAATTGCTGTTCCTCTAGAAGATTTACCTCAACTGATGACAGCTATAGAAGAGCCGATCGAAAAACTGATAATGATTTATTCCGTCGGACGCTGTGGCTCTACCTTGCTCAGTAAAGTCTTTAATCAAATTGAAACAGTCCTCAGTTTATCAGAACCTGATGTTTTTTCTCAGATAGTAGGTCTGCGAAATCCAGACGGCAGTAATGATGCTGAAATAGCCCGATTACTAAAAATTTGTATTTATCTTTTGAGTAAGCCTGCTTTAAAAGGAAAACAATCGTGCTGTGTACTTAAGCTGCGGAGTTTTTGCATTGAACTAGGAGACTTAATATATCGGGCTTTTCCTGATTCTCAAGTGATTTTCTTATATCGAAATGCAGAAGATGTCGTTCGATCGTCTATCCGTGCTTTTGTCTATCTGAGTGCCATGCTTCCAACAATTGCACAGAACATAGACTTATACAGTCGATTTATCCCTTTACTTAAGGAGTATGCCAATGATATAGAGTTCACTGACTCTAGCGCCATCGATCTATATACAACGGCGTGGTTATCTGTCATGCAACGCTACAGGTTTCTTCAGCAGCGAGGAATTCCCACCTGTACAATTCGTTATGAAAATTTAGTGGCAGATCCTCAGAAGATAGTCAGCGCTATTTTTGAGTATTGTGGCTTATCCCTAGCTGAAGTTTCTCACTCATGTCAGGTATTTGCTAAAGATTCTCAAAGTGACTCAAACTTATCCAAAGAAAATTTGAGTAAATATGAAATACAAATACCCGATATTTTAGAAATCCGTCAAAAAGTGGATAAAATATTGCAAAAACATCCAGAAATTAAAACACCGGATTTTTGGGTTCCCGATACATTATGATGTCTGGTCAAAAGGAGGCTGGGCTTATCCAACAGATGAACAGGATCAGAAACTATTTTCAGAATTAGGGAAGTCAGAAGGACAGATTTATTTCGCAGGAGAGCATACTTCCAAGATTAGAGGCTGGCTTCAAGGAGCATTAGAATCTGGACTCAACGCTGAAGCAAGAAATTCACTTTGCAGGCTCTAGCATTCCCTCCTCTTTCCGACGATCGCAATAATTTTAGTCAAACAAAATAGTAGGCCACGAAACAACAAAAAGTACGATTAAATTGCTCGACCAAAAAAGCAGTAGCAGCCACAACAAACTACTAAAAGTTGTCGGACGATCGTTGTTAATTTGAACTTCGGCCTTCACGAGTTGTTGACCTTGCCATAATTGCCAAATTCTAAAAACTGTATAAATCGTGCCACTTATCACTACTAAACTGGGAAACAAAATACGACTCACAATCATCTCGGCTGCAATCTGGACGATTAAAACTACTAAATAAAATCCCAATATCTTTCGACGATCGAGATAGCGCCAACACGCAAAAAAAGCAATGATAGGGAGCAACAAACCTATGAAAGCTGCTAATTTTATCCAAATTTGAATAAAATTAGCTTGCACGGCGCTGTAATCTATCGTCTTTTTAATAGGCAAGATATCGCTGAGAATTAACCAATTGACTACCAACAAAAGTAAAGTAGTGCAGGCAACAAACAACAGGGTTTTTTTCCAGGTAAATAACACGATTCCTGACCTCAATTTTGTTGTTTACTCATCGCAAGGGTAGCTTTCAGTTTTCGACGGCGATAACCAAACATAAAAACACCAAACATCACCAATCCTGCCAGAGAAGATGGTTCTGGAACTGCAACGCTGGTAACGCTGACATTCGGATCGAGGGCGTCACCTTTAGAGTAGATATAATCAGACGCAGCCGCATCTTCAAGCATATTTGCTCGCAAAAATAGGGCGCTCCAACGAGCGATCGTTTCTATGCCAACAGCTCGATCTAATGTAGGATTATTGCGTTCTGGTTGCGCGCCAGGAGGATTATTAACATTGGTGATGGCAAAGTGATTTGCACCCTGAAGCGCGATCGCAGCTTTGGGCGGTGTTTGAATGTTATCAAACGTGCGTTTTGCTCGTTCTGGAAGGGCGACACCATCGAGAGATCCTTGAATCAACGCCACTGCAATGTTATCATTAGAAATTGTCACAAATTCATCAGTAATTGGATTCCGCAAGTTAGCGCCAAAAAATGCACCCGCTAATAGTTGTTTCGGTCTGGTAAATGGCTCCCGACACAAAAACAATTCTTGCAGACATTGGTTGGCGATCGCCGATAATCCCACCGCACCACCAAAAGAATGACCTAATAAACCAAGGCGTTGCGTATCGACAACAGAGACAATTGGAGAAGTTGGCTTGGTGTTTTCGATCGCCATTTGCTCCAACACCGCCGCAATTTGCGAAGTTTCTGATAGCAAGCTAGGCGGCGCACTGGGATTGACGGGCAAAGGGCGAAAATGGTTGGGCACGACTACCACAAAGCCGTACCGCGCTACGAGGCTAGCGTAATCTGAATAAAACGATTTATCTACAAGCGCACCTTGCAATAAAAGCGCGATCGGGAAAGAATATTTGCCCGAATTAAGATCGGATGGTTTGGGATAGTAAATGTCTGCTACATCGTTATTAGCAGATATCGTCGTGCTATAACGAGCTGCTTCTTTAAATTGGGGCGAATAATCGATCGTAGCGGCGGAGGTTTTGCCACAGAGTGCCACAGCAAGTGCAGCAATCCCACAGATGATGGATATGCGTTTTGCCCAGATCAAATTAGCTTTGATATTCATAATTAAAGTGTTGCCAGAAGCTACGGGGAAAGATAGAGATTGCTTCATTGATATAATTATAAGATGGCGATAGCCTATCTTATAATGCGATCGCGCTGAAGTGTTAGTCAACCCCACCTTCGATTAGTGAACTGCCTCAACAGGTCGTTCTCCGTCAGGCGCGCGCAGATATTCCACCATCTATGGGTCGAATGCTTATACAGCAAGCTCTTTGGGCAAAGGCGATCTTGCGCTTAATTAGATGGATTTACTTAAGATCGTCTTTCCCACAAGCCTATTCTTTCAATTCACAGTCACAGCATCTGAACCAACCCCTACGGAGCCAACGTCGCCCGCCGTCATTATTGGATAATACAGACGAGAATTATTTGAAAATGGCGATCGCTCGTTTCACTTGGTGCTGACTAGGACAAAGCCGCGTGTTTTGCCAGATTCAGAATCTTGAGTTGCCGTTGCTTTCCACAATTCTTCTGCTTTCACCCAAACAGGCGGATATTTGTAGCGAGAAACATCCAGAATCAGGAAGCGATCGCTCGGTTGATGGTAAGCAGCTACAGGAGAGATATGTCCTGCTGTTTGTTGATTGATGGAGCGACGCAAATAGTTAACCACCACAAAGTTATTCGGTTCTTGTAAGTTTTTGGTCGCTAGACGGCGAAACTCGTCCAGTGTGGTGTCGCTACCGTAATGCACCTCTACTTTAACTGAATGACTGGCTAAAAATTGCCCTAACTGATATAATGTCATGCCTCGAAATGATAGTTCACGCGGCGATCGAATTTGTCGCATTCGATCGTTAAAGACATTATCCTGAGTAAATGCGTGAGAATTTCCTAATTCAGGTGCAGCCGGGGCGGGAATTGAAAGAGCGTTCAACACCATGACCATACTGGCAACACCACAGTAAGCCGGATTTTTTTGCGTTACAAAATAGGCGCCCAGCGGCAAATAGTCCCGCTGCGCGGTGCTGGTCAATAGTAACTGTTCGCCCTCTGTTGAATTGAGTGGAATCAGATTTGGAGATACTGAAAGTGTCTTGGGGAGCGAGGATCGTCCGCTTGCTACGGCGAAGCCTAGTACGAATGTTAACACAGGCATCCCGATCGCTCCTAATACTAAGACAAAATGCTTTTTCTTGACCATAATTCCTGTTACTTTCGTTGATGAAATTGAAAGCGAAAACAGTTG
>JAUBOH010000098.1:10936-18364 GCA_036700145.1 Microcoleus occultus BM001215366 | reverse complement strand
GAAAAGTTCGATTTGGTTTAGAGATTGTCGAGGGCGACGCACCCTACAGTAGTTGCTGCAAGATGTTCGATCGCACATCAACGTCCATCCCTGTTCCAAATCACTGAAAAATTTAATAAATTGGATTGAATATATTATCCAAAACACAATTTTCGTATCCAATTGTTAAGCTCTGTTGCATTTCGTTTAAATCTCCCGTTCTCACCCCACCGCATCGAAACTCCGTGATACCATCACATCTGAGTAAAGACTTATAGAAAAAAACTGGGGAGAAAAATTTTGACACTAAGGGTTGCAGTAGTAGGTTCAGGCCCCGCGGGTTCTTCCGCCGCCGAAACACTCGTAAAAGCAGGCATCGAAACATACCTATTCGAGCGCAAATTAGACTACGCCAAACCCTGTGGTGGGGCAATTCCCCTGTGCATGGTACAAGAATTTGACTTGCCGCAAAGCATTATAGACCGCCAAGTCAGAAAAATGAAAATGATTTCCCCCTCCAATGTAGAGGTGGATATCAATATCGAAAACGCCCACGAATACATCGGTATGTGTCGCCGCGAAGTGCTCGATGGCTTCATGCGCGATCGGGCGGCGACCCTAGGTGCCAAACTAATTAATGGTACCGTTCACACCTTAGAGATTCCCGGCAACAATAAAGACCCCTACATTCTCCACTACGCCGATCACTCCAGCGGCGAGGCAATGGGAATTCAGAAAACTCTGAAAGTAGATTTGGTGATTGGGGCTGACGGTGCTAACTCCCGTGTGGCAAAGGCGATCGACGCTGGTGATTACAATTATGCGATCGCCTTCCAAGAACGCATCCGTCTGCCGGAAGATAAAATGGCTTATTACCACAACTTAGCCGAAATGTACGTCGGCGATGACGTATCTACCGATTTCTACGCTTGGGTATTCCCCAAATACGACCACGTAGCCGTCGGTACTGGCACGATGAAAGTCAATCAAGCCAGTATCAAAAAGCTGCAAGCAGGTGTCCGCGCCCGCGCTGCCAAAAGACTCATGGGCGGTGAGATCATTAAAGTGGAAGCTCACCCCATCCCCGAACATCCGCGTCCTCGCCGGGTTGTGGGCCGAGTTGCTCTCGTCGGCGATGCCGCCGGTTACGTTACCAAGTCTTCGGGCGAAGGTATCTATTTTGCTGCGAAGTCTGGCCGGATGTGCGCCGAAACGATCGTGGAGATTTCTCAGCAGGGCACGCGGATTCCTACGGAACAGGAAATCAAGCTTTATCTGAAGCGTTGGGATAAGGCTTACGGGATTACTTACAAAGTGCTTGACATTTTGCAACGGGTGTTCTACCGTTCTGATGCTACTCGCGAAGCTTTTGTGGAAATGTGTGCCGATCGCGACGTGCAGAAACTCACATTCGATAGCTATTTGTATAAGACTGTAGTGCCGGCAAATCCTTTCGTTCAAATGAAGATTACCGCTAAAACGATTGGTAGTCTGTTGCGCGGCAATGCTTTAGCTCCTTAATTTCGAGTGGTTAATCGCACTTAGTATAAAAAAGCTGGCAGTTCAGAAAACAGCTCGCTTTTTTGATCTGGTTTGTAGTGAGGACTTTAGTCCTTCTTGATTAAGAGAAGAAGGACTGAAGTCCTCACTACGAACCTGTTATTAGTTCAAGCTCAATTGCACCAAAGTATCCGGTGCGAGGAAGTGGGAAATGTGGTAAGCTCGCTCTTCTGTTTTTAGGAGGATTTTTTCGTAGAGGTAGCGCGTAGCTCGATCGCCCAAACTTTCGGCTTGTCCTGCTTGACGGCGCAGCAAACCTATGATAGCTTGTTCGGCTGCTAAATCGTGTTCCAGCATTTGGCGGCAGGAATACACGCCGTCGGCTTCCGGCTCGAAACAGCACAGTTCGGCTAACTTGCTGAAGCTGGCTGCTGGTATGCCGCCCAATCCGTTCAAGCGTTCGCCCAATTCGTGGACGTTATCTTGAGCTTCTCCGTAGCTTTCTTGAAAGAATTGATGCAAGGAGTAGAATTCTGCGCCTTCCACCACAAAATGATGCTTTTGATATTGCAGGTATAGCGCCTGAAAACTAGCCAGCAGGGCGTTCATTCCTTCACAAATCGGTGCAGTGACGGAATGTTCCAACAAAATTGGGTTTTCAGCTATGTGACCAAACGGTCTCAATGCACTCTGAATCTGGGCCATTAGTGTTCTCCTATCAATAGGCAGTTTTGTTGCCAATAGAGTCAGTCTAGCACCCTAGATTCACCAGTCAAGCAGGGTCTGCCTCGATAGTGGCAGACTTTGTACAATAGCAAAATTTTTTCCAAAACCTATTGAGAATAATTAGCAGTTGGGTTATGCTTTAAAAAGACGATCGTTCTGAATGCTTCCTGAAAATGGGACAGAGCGAAAGCAAAAATTAATGCAAATGATTATTGTTGTTAGAAAAAATGAATCCAGCAGATCCAGAATTGGCAGTTTGTGAGATTGTCCAAGTTAGTTGGCTAGACAGGTGGCAAGTTTACAAACGCTTGCAAGAACTAGAAATCCCCTGCTGGTGCGCAGTTGACCAACCTTTACGTACCCAAATCAACACTGTTAAGCAAGCTGCTCAGCTAATCAGCGTGTTGAGACAAGTCAGCGCTTCGAGGGCTGAGTTGGTGCAGTGGCTGGAGTGCTGCTGGCAAATAAGCTAAAACTTGTCATTTTCTGATAATTTTCACAACACAGTCAATAAAGGAGCCACAATTATGTATACCCCTTGCAAGCAAGTTTCAGAGTTTAGCTTAGAAGGAGAAATCCTGAGCCTGATTATTGAAGATGGTTATAAATTAAAGTATTTGCGAATTGGCAGCGATCTGGGTATAGAATTTTTGGTCAAGCTGTGTAAGGAATTGCGGGAATCTCTAGCGTCGGTTTTGACACCTGGTTTGAGGGTTCAGGTTGCAGGGGAGAAACAGCTCAATTTGAAAAATGGGAAATTAAAACTTAAAGCCTACAGCCTGAAACTGTCTGGTAGCAAGAACGATCGAGCACCGCAACTGCTAGACCTGACAAATGCACCTGTTGCAATTGTGACATCCGACGCTGGCGCGATCGACAAAATCGAAGTCATCTCTCCGACAGCAGCTCAAACTGTCAAAGCTCCGGCTAAAACCAAAACCCAAATATTAGTATGTCAAAAATCTGACTGCCAAAAACGCGGTGGCCGAGCGGTATGTAAAGCTTTAGAAAATGCTCTAAATGCTCGCGGCTTAGAAGGGGAAGTAACTGTTCGGGGAACCGGATGTCTCAAACAGTGCAAAGCGGGGCCAAATATAGTGGTGATGCCAGACAAAACTCGCTACAGTCGCATTGCACCCGCAGAAATTCCCGCGATCGTTGACAAACATTTTGCAGTTGTTAAAGCTTAGGCGATCGCGCGAATCGATTTAGAGGCTATTGTCCCAAAAAACGGCAACGCCGGACAAAAACTATGACTTAGGGGCTTCCTTCTAGAGAATATATAGGGATAGACTGTATCTGAGACAAGAGTGACTATTGGGATAAAAAGCCATGTCAGAAGCTGATCTTCGAGCCAGTCAGCACCAACCGCACCCTGCTGTAAGATCCGATATCGAATCATTTCAGCCAAATTTTGCGGATAATGGGGGCTTTGAGCCGATCGCCCCCGATCTGCGGGCAGAAGAAGACTGGCAAACAGTCGATTTCCCCAACGCGATCGGCCCTGATGCAATTCCCACACAACCTGAAACAAAAAATTCGCAAACTCAGACACAGCCGACCGAGGCGGGCTCGCCCCCGATTTCAGACAATCTCAAAAATCTGCTTGGGAATGCCGAACAGCGTCAGGGCAAAGGATCGACCCCAGTCACCCTCATGCAAGCGCTGCACGAATGCAACCGCGACCTTTTGCAGCGCATCGCGCAGCTAGAAACAGCTCTCGAAAAGTCCCAAAAAACCTTGCAGGAGCGCGAAACTTTGCTAGAACAGCGGACTGCCGCACTCGAAAACACTCAAGAACAATTGACGCGGCTCTTTGGCAAAGTGGAAGTTTCCCATCAAACTCTCCAGGGTCAAGAAATTTTTGTCGAGAGTTTAAGAAGTCAGTTAGCAACCAGCCAAACCAGGTTAGCGGCCATTGAGCGAGAATGCGCGTCTACTGTGCAGCGCTACAACGAACAGTTTCACCAGCTAGTAGCAACAGAAAATGTTTGCAGGGAATTGCGATCGCGCTTGCACCGCCAGCAGCGCCATACCCTGCAATTCAAAGCTGCTTTGGAAAGAAGTCTGGAGATGCCGCACGTCAAGTCGCCGATTGTCGAGCCGCCTGATGGTGTCGAGGATGCCGCCAACGCACAATTAGAATCGTTACTAGCGGCGGTCAAAAGCTCTCAGGTGCCGCTGCCGCCAGCCTTCAACGCTTCCCCCGTCCAACCTTGGTCGGAGCCCGAAGAACATCCAGCCGTAGCGCCTGCTTCCGAGGCGATCGACCATGAATCCACAGCTAATCTGGAACTCAACAAATTAGCCCACGCATCCGGCATTCAATTGCAGGAGAGCGAAACCTACCGGACTCAGGAGCCGGAAATAAAGCCGCCCGAAGCGGTTGCGGAACCTCAACTGCCGGTGCCCGAGTCTGAACCGCAAACTGCTGCTGTCACATTAGGGAGTCAAGAATTGGCGAAGGCTTTTCAAATTTTGAATTCAGTTGAAACCTTTGGGATTCAAGAAGTGCGATCGACCCAGGCAAAATCTACAGCAGCCGGACAACCCGACTGGCTGACCTCGATCGCCAGTCCGCTGCGGCCTTCTAAAAAACGCCGATCGCTAGCTGAAATTGAATTGCCGAGTTTTCGGTGAAATCAAGTTGCCAGTCATAACCTGCGAAGTCATGGAATTCGCAGTTGGTAATTGGTAACTGCTCAGATTTACCAATTACCAAAAATACTATTTTCTCCCCTTTCCCATGCCGTAGGTGAGAGCGTAGCTGGTAGCCAACAGCCACAGCCAAACACCTGGATACCGGGGCTCCAACCAAGGCTGTACCCTGCGGGCGAAGCTGGGCAGCCATCCGCCGAACAGCCAACTGGCTAAAGCCAGCAGAGTAAAACTGGAGTAGCTCCCCAGCCAGCGCCAAATATCCCTGAAGGTGACGAAATCTAAAATCCACAGCAGCAGAGAAGGGTTTTTTCCGGCTGCTTCGATCGCCAATCGATTGAAAGTTAGCCAGTCTATTCTGTCTTTAATAAAAGTTTCGGCTACGGCGAGTTCTTGTTCTGCCAAAATACCGAAAAAAGTATTGAGAATTGAATTAATCCTTTGGGGCGGCAAACTGCTCCCGGCGGGAACCATCATCCCTTTAGAAAACAGCCAAGTTACTGAAACATTGCTCTGGTAGGCGCGAATTTGGTTTAAGTGATTTGCTGTCAACAAGTTGTGCTTTAATGCTGTATCCAAAAGGTCAGTTAAGCGGAAAAGATTGCGGACGAGGGAGCCGAAGCCGGTGAAAACTAAGGGAGATTGCAGGGATGCTGCGTCGCCGATCGAGATCAGGCGATCGACCGCCACCGCCCGATCGCTGCTGTTGCTGCTGAAATGCCCGGGAATATAACCAAAAGTCGGTTTTTTCCACACCAATTTATCGACATCGCAGCGGCGGTACTCCGGCAAAATTGTAAAAAAATCCTCGTACAATTCCAGCAAAGAACCGGGATTCTCGGGATGTACTTGGTGGTAGTGAAATAGATAAACTGTAAGTTCTTCCCCAGCACCGGGAAACAACTCCCAAATAAGCTGTCGTCCGCGAGAGATGTCGCCGTGACTGTAGAGAACATCCCCGTACTCGGAATCCCAAACCCCCGGCTCAAATCCTCCGTCGATGACTGCTCCCACCGTCGGACAAACGCTGTCAAAAGCCCGCCCTCCGTTCAATTGCCAAGCGATGGGAGAAGCCGAACCCATTGCATCCACGAGCAGCCGTCCCAATGCAGTGCGATCGGCTTTTGTCGGCAGGTGACAGCCCCGAACTACTACTTTTTGGGCTTCAACATCGGCTCGAACAAACTCAGTTTCGTCCCAGATTTCTCCACCAGCTTCTGTTAGCTTAACTCCCGCCAAATACAGCAGTTTCTCGCCATCCAAAGCTACATTCAGTACCTTCGGCGTGTGTAAAACTGGCGATCGAGCAACGCTTGGATTGTTAGCATCAAAAAACTTATTGTAGCCATCTTTGTATTCTCTGGCAATCAAAGTTTCGATTTCCGCAGCAGTAAATAAACCCAAATCAATTAAGCTTTGAATTTCATCCCGCGAAATATTCCACTCGCGATTCATCCGCCCGAAAGGCATTCGTTCCACCAGCAGCACTCGGTAGCCCAATCTCGCCATGACTGCGGCGTGAATCACTCCCAAGGCCCCACCGATATAAATTAAGTCATAAAAAGTATCGCCAGAATCGGACACCGAAATCGTGCCTTCTTCCTTCTCCCCTCTTCCAACTTCGGTCTTCCTTCCCGGCGTTACATCCGTTAAATCCCGTACATTGCTCGTTGCCGAACTTGCTTCTTGCTTCAGAAACACTACTTGTTTTGGGGTTTTAGGATTGCGACTGCCTTCGCGCCAGCGCTGCTCCCACCAGTAAACGCGCTGGAGGTCGTATTCGCCTTTAGGCATTTTTTTGAAGTATTTGACGGTCAGCGGGTAATAGGGGGCAAGAGCGTCAAAAATTGACAGTTTGGAGAGGTCTATGACAGGGGGATCTGGGTAGCGATCGGCAAACTTGTTTTTCACAGCCAGATTGAGAGTTTGCAGGAACTTTCTTTCTCCTGCGGGCGCGTCTTCTAGACGAAAGACTTTTAAATAAGTCGTGCGCTGGACTGACCAGACAAAGACCGAAAGTTCTGTCGATCGGGAATTTTGGTTTTCTTTCTTGGTGTCAGCGAATGCAGGTTTTGGATTAGCATTTGCAGTTCCAGACAACAGAACCTCGGCTGCTGTTGCGTTTGAAAGCAGGCGAAAGCCGTCGGGAGTAATAATTTTCGCTCCGATTCCAGGGTCGAATTCGTCCTGCAACCAGGTGCAGACGGCTGCTGTATCCGGTGTGGGGACTTCTAGATAAAGAATTTCTTGCATGATTGGGATCGGTATTCTGAATAAATTAATAAAGATGGGGGAGTTGACAAGGGAGCAAACTGCGCTATACTCCCGAATACTTATTTAGTTTTAAATAAGTTTACAATGTTCTCAGATTTTTAGTTTTTCGATCGCTCTTAGTCTCGGTTGGCCCAGGGCGGCTGAATATCTACTCTCTTCGGTATGCACTCTCATGAATTATCCCATTCCTACGAATCCTCAAGAAATGATGGCTTTGCGACAGCAGCCGCTGAATGAAGAATTGGTGGCGTCGGCGATCGCGGGTGTGATTCAAATAGCTCGATCGCGATC
>JAUBOH010000098.1:0-10836 GCA_036700145.1 Microcoleus occultus BM001215366 | reverse complement strand
ACTTCTCGCTTGAGTTCTACTAAAACCCGATCGCCCCGCGTCAATCGGTACTCAGCGCGCCACACTCCGGGAGTCAGAGGAGAATTTGTACTGTTTCTTTTGCCGACATAGCGCAACCAAGTGCGGCTGGGGGCTTGAATTTCCTTGCTGTCGCTGGCGATGGTTTCACCGTTGGGTGCAAATAATTTGTATTGTTCCCGATCGCCCTTAAGTACGCCGTAACTTTGCACCCAAAACAGCAAAGCTGGACTATTTACAGGCAGTTTAGTCTCCGAAAATTGCCCTGCCCAAACAGCGTTCTGATCCGGAGGCTTAGTGGCAAAACCTGCGCGAATTAAACCTGTGGAAATATAGTCGAGAGGCTTATCCCAAATTGGATTGCGGGCGATGTTGCAGCCTAACTTCGCCTCGGGGCCAACAAACGGATCTACAGCTTTGCCTTGATAGCGAAAAGTGACGTGTACGTGGGGGAAAGACGCCATCCCAGAGTTTCCTACCATGCCCAAAACTGCGCCTTTTTGTACCTGCGTCCCCGGTTTGACGACAACGCTGCCTTGGCGGAGGTGGCAATATTGGGCTTCCCAGCCTGCGCCGTGATCGATTACCATGCCATTACCGCATTCTGTATTTGCGACGTTGGCTTTGTCTGTATCGTTCTGCAAACGCCGATCGACCACACCGTCTCGTACTCGCAAAACTTTACCCGCAGCCGAAGCAATCACCGGGACTCCTTTTGCCATTGCTTTGGCGTCGGGAATGGCGAAGTCTGTGCCGTCGTGTCCGTTGTAGGTTTGTCGCCCGCAGCCAAAATCGACGGCGGCTGGGCTGGGATCGCGATCGAAGTACAGCAAGACAAAACAGTCTTTGCCTAGGGTACAGCCGATCGGCTGACCGAATTGCGGGTTGTTCGGCTGTTGGGCGACTGCGGTTGAGACGAGACGCTGGGCGATCGTGTTGGCGTTTGCGATCGGCGCATTCAGTCCGGTGTTGCTAGCACAGCTATAAATATTTGTCAACCCCACTGTCAACAAAATTGCCGAAATCTGTTTTTTTGATAGTATCGTCATTCGTAGATGGGATTTCAAAGCTGAGGTGGGTAGTAGAAAATCAATTAATCATTCAGAATATAGTTGCTCAGGAATCTAGACGATAGGTAAACTATTTTCGTTTCCTATTTTGATTTTTAGTTTTTAATTACTTAAAAAATGCTGTCTAAAATTCGATCGCTGATTTCAATCATTCGGCTTGGCGGGCTTGCTGTTGCTGCTTTGGCGATGTGGGGATTTGCCACCATTGCCCAAGAGGTTTTGGAAAAAGAAACCTACGCTTTCGATAAATCTATTTTACTATATCTGAGGAGCCTGCACACTCCCCTGCGCGATCGAGTCATGCTCGCCTTTACATCTTTGGGGGAGCCAAATTTGCTGCTAGCCCTGAGCGTGACTTTGGGTATTATTTTGTGGGTGCGCAAACATCGCTCCGAAGCTACAACTATTGCAGTTGCCGGCGCTGGGGCGATCGGTTTAAATATACTCTTAAAACAACTGTTTGCCCGTACTAGACCTCAGCTTTGGGAACGCACTGTCGAGGTAAAATTTTACAGTTTTCCGAGCGGACACGCGATGATTTCAATGGTTATTTACGGTTGGCTGGGATATTTGTTGGCTTCGCGCTTTCCCAAGCAGCGCTGGTGGATTTACGGCTTGACAATTATATTAGTTGCTGTTATTGGTTTGAGCAGACTTTATCTGGGAGTTCACTGGCCTACCGATGTTATTGCTGGTTATAGTGCCGGTTTGGTATGGCTGATTGCTTGCATTTCCAGCTTGGAAGTATGGAAGCAGTTTCGCGCTTCTAGTGCTGCTTCCCAAGAGAAGTTTTTGTCACCTGAAAATCCTCACGAATAGTTTTTAGCTGATAGCTGATGTTATTGGTTTGTAGTGAGGACTTTAGTCCGCATAAATCTGAGGACTAAAGTCCTTACTACAAACATTTTTTAGATTTATTACTTCGATATAACCGGAAACTAAATAACAAATAATAAATAACTAACAACCAACAACTATTTGCTTTTGAGTAAAACACATAGCCATCCCTTTTTCGTAGTAAGCCGCCTCGTTAATAAAGATTGGATATACCGTCGATTTACCTTCATAAAAGACCGGATCGCCTTCAAAGGTCAAAAACATCGGATCGCCGGGATTCAGGGCTTCATAATCTCTGCCTTGAAGCTGAGGATGGATCATTGCTTGAATTTCTCCCTGCTCGTTCCTGGGATAGTCGATCGCGCCAATAGTGTGATAAATAGTCAGGGGATTTTTTGCAGCAGCCATTGTACCTTGATTGTAGGTTTCTACGCAGTCTAAAATTGTGCCGACAACTTGCTCGGTTTGTTGAAATAAAGACGCATCCAATACGCCTTGTGCCACTGCACCAACTTCCAGCGTACCGCCTAAAGAGGAAATCGATCTGAGCAAAGGACTATCATGATTATTGGTTGTAGAAGCGAGTACCTTGAGGTGGGGATATAAAGATGTTAAATAAGCTGCTAGTTGCAGGTTAAATGGATGATGGCTGGCGAGAATAAATGTTAGCCCCATGTTGGATGTGGTGCTGTGTAAATCGATAATTAAGTTTGGCTGCTGAGTGTTTTTTGAGCTAAAATTGCGGTAGATTTCTTTAGCCCGCTGCGCTTCATAGCTGGAGAGATCGGGATTTTCTAAATCTTGCTGTCGAAAGCAGCGGTTGAGGTCAATATCGATGTAGCGTCTCCCGATTTCGCAAGCTTTGGGATTGGCTAGCAGGGCGATAGTTTCAAAAGTCGATCGCCCAATTAACTCCGGCGCGCGATCGAATTTCTTCACCAGGTAAATTCCTGTGAGTTCGTTTCCGTGGGTTCCTCCCACTATGACAACACGTTTAATTTGATTCATAAACAACTAACTTCCTATCCCAACAGCAGCAAGCATCTGTCGAAGTCTGCTGAATTGAGATCGATAACATCTTTAGTCTTGGACGCAGCCACGGGATTTTGTTACAAAAATACACTCAGCAACCGCGATAAATATGGGGGAAAAACTCAGTTTTTCAGCCTCTCTGTTTGCAAGTCACCGTTTTATGAGTGAAATTGACTAATATCTTAACTATATCAACACTTCGGACATTTTGCGACTGCAAACTGTAAAATAATTGTTTGAGGGCGATCGGCTTCGAGAGCAACCCTTGCCGAAGCCTACTATCAGCCAGCGGAAAATCAAGGGTTTCAGAGTACAACATAAAAACTGTCCGAAATATTAATTAATCGTATAAACTATCTGTAGAGCATTTATATAGGTGTTGCCATGCGGAAAATCGTGCTGTTCATTGCATCTAGTTTAGACGGTTATATCGCCCGCGTGAATGGCGATATTGATTGGCTGTTTACAGACCAAAATTACGGTTATACTAAATTCTTAGATAGTATCGATACGGTTTTCATGGGTCGAAAGACTTACGAACAAGTTTTAACTTTTGGCGAGTATCCGTATCAAGAAAAAAAGAGTTATGTTTTTACCAAAAATCTAGATTTTTCAGCAAGTTATGATGTGAAAGTCGTAACAGATTTAGATACTTTTGTCAATGATTTTCGCTTGCTTGACGGCAAGAATATCTGGTTGGTGGGAGGCTCTCTGCTGATTCGCGATTTCCTGAACAATAATTTGGTCAGCGAGATAATTATCTCGGTGCATCCGATTATTTTAGGCGAGGGAATTCCGTTATTTGCTAATCCAAATACTACAGCTTTGCAGCTAACTGGATGTCAAACGTACAGTTCGGGTCTCGTTCAGCTATCTTACGATGTGACCGCTTGACGGCGCGCCCAATTGCTAAGTCGCTGGCCAAAATACTGTTAGTTGGTTATCAAAAAAGGTAAGATAGGAATAAGTAAGTTAGCTGATGATGAAATGTGTTTGTTTCTTCTTGCTATTAATATCTTTTTTCGGGATCGCGCTTCCTGCTGAGGCCTCTGTATGCCGCAATTATCAAGGACGCGAGATTTGCATTGTCGATATTAAACGCAGTGCGAAAAATTATTGGGAATACCGAGTAATTCTGAGTGTTGATGGAGAGAAAAAGCCTCTAGAAGTCTACAATTGCCGCGATCGCACTACACTTAAGAAAAACGGAACTATGTTGGGGTTTGGAGAAAACAACCCTGGTGAAATTGTCTGCCGTTTTTTTTATAAAAAATAGTTGCGCCAATTCAATTTATCTCATCCTCTGATAATTTCATCAAACTTGACTATAAAACTTAGATGCGTCTGGGTTCACGAATATCAGGAACACTAATGCGTTTTTAAACGCAAAGCGCGAAGATTTTTTGCGCTCAAACTTTGGCGAGGCGATCGCTACAGGGAATATCTTCTATCTGTGCGGTGACTTGACTGTAAGAGTTCTGGGCCACACCGCCGTAATAGTCTCGATACCACTCTACAAACTGATAAATTCCTTGTTCGATCGGCGTACTGGGTTTAAATCCGACATCCCGCATCAAATCGTCTACGTCAGCATAGGTAGAGAGTACGTCACCGGGCTGCATTGGCAACAAATTCTTAACTGCTGTTTTGCCCGTTGCTGCTTCAATGACTTCGATAAAGGTCAACAATTCCACAGGGGAATTATTACCAATATTGTAAATCTTATAGGGAGCCTCGGTTGAATTTTGTGGATTGCACTGAGGCGGCTTTTCGATGACTCGCACAACTCCTTCAATTACATCGTCAATGTATGTGAAGTCGCGCTGCATTTTGCCAAAGTTATAAACATCTATGGGTTTGTTTTCGGCGATCGCCTTTACGAACTTGAAATAAGCCATATCCGGCCGTCCCCAGGGGCCGTACACTGTAAAAAAGCGCAATCCGGTGATTGGCAAGTTGTACAAATGGCTGTAGGAATGAGCCATCAATTCGTTAGCTTTTTTGGTAGCCGCGTAAAGGGAAATCGGGCGATCGACGTTATCGCTAACAGCAAAGGGAACTTTGGTATTAGTACCGTAAACGGAACTGGAAGAAGCAAATACTAAATGCTCGATTTTGCTGTGGCGGCAGCCTTCTAAAATGTTGATAAACCCGGTGAGGTTGCTGTCTGCGTAAGCGTGGGGATTTTGCAGGGAGTAGCGGACTCCGGCTTGGGCTGCGAGGTGGACAACGCGATCGAATTTTTGGTTTTGGAAAAGTTGGGATACTAAAGTGCGATCGCTCACATCTAAATGCTGAAAAGTAAATTCTGAATGCGGCTGGAGTTGAGCTAAACGCGCTGTTTTGAGGTTAACATCGTAATAGTCGTTTAAGTTGTCGATTCCGCAGACTTGTTGACCTTGAGTTAATAATCTTTGAGATAAATGATAGCCAATAAAACCTGCTGCACCTGTGACTAAAATTTTCATTGTGGATCGCGGGGAATGGGAACAATTTGAGATTTGATATTGATGATTAATTTTTATCTAAAATGGCTGTTTCTGCTGTTCGTCAGATGGATAACCCTAGGGTGTGGCATTATTCACAATCTACAAACAAAATTGAAAATCTGACAGCTTTGTACGTCACAAGATACCTAATTTTTAGATTTGTCAGATTAATTATCTAAGTAGAGTCTATGTCGAATATTCTAATGAGTTTGTGTCTGTTTTTTTCCTCCTTCTTTTTTTATATGTTTTACGTGCGGTACTGGAAATGGCGCGACTGTATCGAGGCGGCGTCATCTAGCTGCATCACGCCAGAAGGCGATATTCTGATTGGGGGCGGTGCTTTTTGGATAGTTCCAGCAGTTGTATTTTTACTGCTTTTTGCTGTGATTTTCGGGTGGAATTTCTGGTGGAAACTGAGAATTACAGAAACCAAGGACAAAAATCAGAAATAAATCATTTTAGAAATAAATGGGAAGCAATTAACCTCCCCATTTATTTCGCTTTTTTGGCAGCCACTATTCACTCTTAAAATTTTCCGGCTACTGCGGAGACGCAGCGTTCGCAAATGAGTGGATGTTCGATCGACTCTCCGACGTGAGTAGAGTAGTTCCAGCAGCGATCGCACTTGTGCCCATCTGCTTTCACAACACCAATCGCCAACTCGGGAGACTGGAAACTATACGGTAATCCTTGCATCACTGCATCGGATTCTATCAGTTCTACTTCCGAAGTAATGAACAAATACCGCAGTTCGTCTACACAGTTGCTGACTGTGGCAGAATCAGAAATTACAGCTATTTGAGCAACAATTTCTGATTTGGGTGCGATCGCAATTAATTCTGCTTGCGGGATTTCAGGTATTGCTACAATCGCTGATTCGACTGGGGATGTTTGTATTGCTACAATCGCTGTCTCTACAGGGGCTGCGAGGACGATCGCCTGTGTTTCTGCAAGCACGATCGCGGTTGTCCGGCCCACCACATCTGCTGTCACCGAATCAATCTTTTCAGCAAGTTGTTGGCGGTTAACTGCAAACAGCAAGTGACGGAAAGCAAACCACATTGTAAATAAGATACCGATGACTTCAAAAAGCCCACCCAACATCGGAATCTGATTCATTGTATCCAAAACCGCCAGCGTTACTCTGCCCGTTACCAGCACAGAGGCTAACAGCCCGAGTGTTACCAGCACTTTTTGGTATTCTGTGAAAAACTTGCCCGCGTAGTCAGGCAAATCGGCCACAAATTGGGCGGCTCGATCTAAGATTGGCTGCGAATCTGAAGCCGACGGTTCAGGGGCAGAATACTCGATTATCTCAGAAGGTCGATCGCCCTTTTCTCTCCTTTCTTCTTGAACATGAATTGTGTTTTCTGTCAAGACTTTAGCAACATTAGCGGCTTTTTCTTCCTGTTTATCTTGTATTGCTTTGGCTTTTTCCTCTGCTGCTAACTCGATGATTGAATTTTGCGATCGCACGTACTCGACTAATCCTTCGCTGCTGGGATTTAAAGCTTGCAGTTGCAGCCTTTTTTCAACATCAGGAACGTACAATAAAACCTTAGCTTCCAGAGAAGAACCGATCGCCTTTTCAGTCCTCGCCTGTTCCAAAACCCTGTTAACTTCGCTGCGCACTTGCCGCAAATATTGCCAACGAGTTGCCAATTCGGGATTGTGCCATTTTGGATCGAGTTGCACCCAGCCAGCTTCAAACACCGATTTGTAAGGCGTTGGATAGGGAATGTATTGCCAAATATCCTCGGCCATGTGACACAACACAGGTGCGATCGCCCTTGCCAAATTCTCCACAGCGATCGCAATCACCGTCTGACAACTGCGGCGGCGGCGAGCATCCGTAGCGCTGATGTAAAGTCTATCTTTGCCAATATCCAGATAAAAATTCGACAAATCCACCGTACAGAAATTCTGCACAGTTTGGAAGAATCGGGAAAATTGGAAGCTGTCAAAAGCATCTTGAACTTCCGCAAAAACTTCGCCCATTCTGTGCAGCATATAGCGATCGAGTTCCGGCAATTCCTCGTAAGCGACGGCATCTTTTGCCGGATCGAAGTCGTGCAAATTGCCCAGCAAAAACTTAGCTGTATTGCGAATTTTGCGGTAAACATCCGACTGCTGTTTGAGAATGTTTTTGCCCAAAGGCACATCTGCCGAGTAGTCTACCGAAGACACCCACAACCGCAAAACATCGGCGCCGTATTCCTTAATTACCAAGGCGGGATCGACGACATTTCCTTCAGATTTGCTCATCTTGCGGCCTTTTTCATCCAGCACAAAACCGTGAGTCAAAACTGTTTTGTAAGGAGCGACGCCGTTTGTTGCTACGCTGGTAAGCAAGCTGGATTGAAACCAGCCCCGATGTTGGTCTGAACCTTCCAAATAGATATCAGCGGGATAGTTCAATTCCGAGCGACCTTTCGCCACTGCGGCCCAAGAAGAACCGGAATCAAACCACACATCCATCGTGTCGGTTCCCTTGCGGTAAGTGCGACCGTTATTGCGGTAAGATTCCGGCAGCAATTCATCGATCGGCATTTCCCACCAAGCATCGGAACCTTTCTCGGCAAAGATGGCTTGTACGTGCGCGATCGTTTCTTCATTTAACAGCGGTTCGTTCGTTTCTTCGTCGTAGAATACCGGAATCGGAACGCCCCAAGTCCGCTGTCGGGAAATGCACCAATCCGAGCGATCGCCTACCATTGCAGTAATCCGATTTTCCCCTTGCGCGGGAATCCAATTCACACCGGAAATGGCTTTTAAAGCTTCATCGCGGAACCCTTCCACCGACGCAAACCACTGTTCCGTCGCCCGAAAAATTGTCGGCTTTTTCGTCCGCCAATCGTAAGGATAGGAGTGAGCGTAACTTTCCTCTTTAATCAAACAATTTGCTTCGGCAAGGGCATCAATCACTGCTGCATTGCCGTTTCCGAGGACATTTAAACCTGCAAATTGTCCCGCTTCTGCGGTGAAATTTCCGTTCTCGTCTACAGGAGTTAAAACTGGTAAACCGCAGCGTTTTCCGACGATAAAATCTTCTTGTCCGTGGCCCGGTGCGGTGTGCACCAATCCCGTCCCGGAATCAGCGGTAATGTAATCGCCGCCGGCCACGATCGGACTTTCGCGATCGAATAGCGGGTGTTTGTAGGTGCAACCTTCTAATTCTTTGCCTTTGAAGGTAGCGAGTATTTTTAATTCTGTGTTAAAAGTTGCCGACAGCCGATCGACCGCATCGACAGCCACTAACATAAATTGTTGGGCGATGTGGGAATTTGCCGACGGTTCCACCACCGCATAAGTCAGTTCGGGATTGACGGCGATCGCCAAGTTGGCCGGAATCGTCCAGGGGGTAGTCGTCCAAATCGCCGCCCAGAGGCTCGGCATATAGCGCTGTAGGGGCGGTGCCCCCGTGCCCGCCTTCTTCCCTTGCAAAGATTTTGACAATTTTTTCACGTGAAAGCCCACGTAGATGCTGCGCGAAGTGTGACCTTCGGGATATTCCAATTCGGCTTCGGCGAGGGCTGTTTTCGAGCTCGGGCTCCAGTGAACCGGTTTAAAGCCGCGGTAGATGTAGCCTTTGAGCACCATTTCACCGAATACGCCGATTTGGGCGGCTTCGTATTCCGGCTTCAGGGTTAAATACGGGTGTTCCCAGTCGCCCCAAACGCCGTAGGTTTTGAAGGAATCGCGCTGCTGTTCCATTGTTTGCTGGGCGAAGGCGGCGGCTTTGCGGCGCAGTTCGATCGGAGTCAGATTCAGCCTTTCCTCCGATTTCATGTTTTGCAATACTTTAAGTTCGATCGGCAATCCGTGACAGTCCCAACCGGGGACGTAGCGAACTTTTTTGCCGCACAGCATCTGGTAGCGGTTGATAAAATCTTTGAGGATTTTGTTGAGGGCGTGGCCGATGTGGAGTTGTCCGTTGGCGTAGGGGGGCCCGTCGTGGAGCACGAACAAGTCGCCCGGATTATTTTCGGAAAGGCGATCGTAGATGCGTTCATCTGCCCAAAATTGTTGCAATTCCGGTTCCCGTTTGACGGCGTTGGCGCGCATTTCAAACTTGGTTTTCGGCAGGTTTACGGTGTCTTTGTAGGATTTTGCTTCCATTTTTGAGAAACGTTTTATGTAGTTAGTTGTTAGTTGTTAGCGGTTAATTGGGAGATGATATCTAGTCCGATTAAATAATTATAATTAAGTTTGTAGTGAGGACTTTAGTCCTCTCTCATCGGCTAAGGGCTGACAACCAGATATTTTAGTATAAGCGATCGACCGCACATTCGATCGCAGCAAATCCGTAGAGAGCTCTCTTCTCTTCCTCAGCGCCCTCTGCGGCCTCTGCGGTTAAATCATTCATAAATCAAGGTGGCGCTACTCAGTCAGCCAACTGAACATTTCACCCACGGTAAGACTAAAGGATTCGGCGAAGGGTGGAACGGGGATGCGATCGCCCGGTTCTTCAAAAAATGCTATCGTGCGATCGGCAAAATAGACAAACACAAACTCTTCTTCCGGGTCAATCAGCCAGCCCATCTGAGTTCCGTGGGCGAGACAGTGAAGGATGTTGCGAACGACTTTGGTTTGGCTTTGGTCTGGGGAAAGGATTTCAATAGTCCAGTCAGGGGCGATGGCGAAGGTGTTGGCGACTTCCCCCTTTTCGTCGCGGGGAATTCGTTCCCAAGCGAACACTGTAACATCGGGAACAGTCGATCGACCGCCAAAGGTACAGCGCAATTCTGAATAGGCGCGGGCGATGTGTTGCGGTTTGAGTACCCGGTTGATGTCACCACCGAGGTCAAGCTGAACTGTGCTGTGTTTTCCTTGGGGCATAGGTTTTTGGATAATTTGACCGTCGATGAATTCGCTGGCGGGTTTTGTTTCCGGCAGTTGCAGAAATTCATCGAGAGTCAAAGGTTTTGTGGGAGTTTGAACCATTACCGTTTGTAGTGGATGGATTATCAGTATTGTATTACATAAATAGTCCCAACCCGCGACTAAAGGTATTTCCCAGTCGATCGCACAATGAAGCATCCGGCACCTTATCTCCTTCCCGTTCCCATTTTTCCACGAGTTGGCGGCCCAGGGGCGTGAGGCGAAAACTGTCGGTAATGCCTTGTCCATCTACTTCCCGGCGCAGTACGCCGACTTGGATCAGCCACAGCAGGGAGTTTTCGGCTGCGAGTTCCGCTACGGGCGATCGGGTGTAGCCGCTTTCGACACCGGAATTTGAGGCGATAGTTGTCAGGAAAACACTTGTTTCACGGATGGTCTGGAAGAAGTGTAATTGAAAAGGGCTGCACCGGATCGCGCGATCGGCTCTTTTGACAGTGCGGCTGGGATAACTAATAGATTTAAACGCTTCCGATGGGATAAAAGTCATT
>JAUBOH010000097.1:15128-18770 GCA_036700145.1 Microcoleus occultus BM001215366 | reverse complement strand
GGGGGGAACCAGAACCACTCATAGTCCCCCTTCTTAAGGGGGATTTAGGGGGATCGAGACTCGGCTACAAACGAGAGATACAGAGGGTTTTAGTATTAAGTTGACACTCCTTGGGTAATGAGAACTTAGTTGTCTGGGACACCCGGATCAACAAAATATTTTCCCAATTACCAATGCCCAATGCCCAATTTCCAATTTCCAATTCCCAATTAATAATTAGCATCTACTCAAAGTACAAAGTAATCTAAAAAAATCATGTCAATATTAATTGAAGTAGACCATGTGGATCGCGTATTTAACTTGCCCAATGGCGAGCAATACATCGCTCTTAAAAATATCGAACTTAAAATCAAAAAGGGAGAATTCATCACCCTAATCGGACACTCGGGCTGCGGCAAATCTACACTGCTAAATATCATCGCCGGCCTCGACACAGCAAGTCAGGGCGGGATTACTCTAGAAGGGCGCGAAGTCCGCGAACCAGGCCCGGACAGAATGGTGGTATTTCAAAATTACTCGCTGCTACCTTGGCTGACGGTGCGCGAAAATATTGCTCTAGCAGTAGATGAAATTTACAGCAACAACTCTAAAGAAGACCGCGAGTTGGTAATTGAACACCACATTAAATTAGTCGGACTGGGACAGGCCGCCAACAAACGCCCCAGCGAAATTTCTGGGGGGATGAAACAAAGAGTTGCGATCGCCCGTGCCCTGGCAATTCGCCCGAAATTGCTGCTGCTAGATGAACCATTCGGCGCGCTTGACGCTTTAACTCGCGGTGGTTTGCAAGAACAGTTGATGAAAATTTGCGAGGAAAGCAAAGTCACCAGCGTCATGGTAACTCACGATGTGGATGAAGCTTTATTACTGAGCGATCGCATCGTAATGCTCACCAACGGCCCGGAAGCACAAATCGGCCAAATTCTCGAAGTGAACATTCCCCGCCCCCGCAAGCGCATGGAAGTTGTTAACCATCCGAGTTACTACGCGCTGCGTAACGAAATGGTTTACTTCCTCAACCAGCAAAAGCGGGTCAAACAGCGCCGGGCCAAACAACAACCGCCTGTGATCGCCCGCAACGGCCTCGAAAAAATCAACCTCGACATCGGCTTTGTTCCCCTCACCGACTGCGCCCCCTTAGTCGTAGCCAAAGAAAAAGGATTTTTCAAAGCCCACGGCTTAGAAGAAGTCACCCTCAGTCGCGAACCAAGCTGGAAAGAAATTGCCAAAGGCATCACCCAAGGACGGCTGGACGCGGCGCAAATGGTCGCAGGAATGCCGATCGCCATGCTGTTGGGCCTCGACGGCGAAGCCCCTGTTCCCATCCACACCGCCTTAACCCTGTCCCGCAACGGCAACTCGATTATTTTCGGGAAACACCTGTACAACAAAGGCATTCGGACATTAAAGGATTTCAAAACGGAGATCGCCAATACTCCCGATACAGTTCACACCTTGGGCATGGTACACTCCGCCTCCATGCACAATCTGCTGTTCCGGTACTGGTTGGCCGCCGGTGGAATCGACCCCGACCTTGACGTGGCCTTGACCATCATTCCGCCCCCGCAGATGGTATCGAATTTAAAAGCAGGCAACATTGATGGCTACTGTTCGGGCGACCCTTGGAACTCCCACGCTGTCAACGGCGGTTCGGGTTTTGTGATGGCCCGTTCTCTCGATATTCTGCCCGGACACATCGAAAAAGTTCTGGGCGTTACCGAAGATTGGGCTCAAAAATATCCTCAAACCCACGTCGCCCTCGTCAAAGCGCTTTTGGAAGCCTGCGACTACTGCGACGATCGCCGGAACCGCGAAGAAGTCCTAGAATTGATTTGCCAAGAACAATACATCGGCGCCGATCCAAAAGACATCCGTCCGGGGTTCCTCGACCCGTACAACTCCGGTACGGAAGCAGAACCGGAAATGCTCTACAATTTCAACCAGTTCTATGTTGACAAAACCAATTGTCCAGACCGCCTAGAAATGGTGTGGGTGATGGCGCAAATGGCCCGCTGGGGACTGATTCCGTTCCCGAAAAACTGGGTGGAAGTGGTCGATCGAGTTTTGCGGCCCGATGTCTTCGGTCAAGCAGTCCGGGAGTTGGGTTTGCCAGATATCGCCAGAGCTCGTCGGACGATCGAGCTATTTGACGGCACTGTCTTTAATCTAGACGACCCGATCGACTATCTTCACAATGTCAAAATCAAGCGCGGCGTCCGCATTGAAGAAATCTTAATTGAACAAATAGGCAGTCAGTGTTCCATCAGAATGCCAGCATAACCAGCAAATAGGAAGAGGGAATCTGGAGCAATAAATCAGGAAAAAAGACTCCATATTTCCCCCTTCCTAAATCCATAAATCATTATTCTCAATCCAAATGTGTCATGTCTAAGTCCCCAAACCAAAATCCCAATCCTGAAAATATGCAAACTCTAAAAACCCCCAAAGCAACCAAGATTCAAACGGAAAAGCCTGGTTTTTTGACGATTAAAGACGTATCGAAAGTCTACGACAATCTGAAAAACCCTGAACAACCTTTTGTTATTCTCGATGGTGTAAACCTAACTATTAATGAAGGCGAATTTATTTGTTTGATCGGTCACTCGGGCTGCGGCAAATCAACTTTGCTAAACATGATTGCCGGATTCAACGGGCCGACAAACGGAGAAGTTGCTCTCGAAGGTGCGCGGATTACTGAACCGGGCCCCGATCGCATGGTGGTGTTTCAAAACTACTCGCTGCTACCGTGGCTGACGGCTACTGAAAATATCCACCTCGGCGTTGAAACTGTTTACGGGGAAAAGTCCGCAGAGGAACACAATACGATCGTCCAGGAACACTTGGAATTAGTAGGGCTGACCGAAGCTTGCAACAAAAGACCGGGCCAGTTGTCCGGGGGTATGAAACAGCGGGTGGCGATCGCCAGGGCCCTAGCAACTCGCCCCAAACTGTTGATCTTGGACGAACCTTTCGGAGCTCTAGACCCGATTACCCGGGAAGAGTTGCAGGAAGAATTGCTGAAAATTTGGCGCGAGTACAAAATTACGATCGTCATGATCACTCACGATATTGATGAAGCTTTGTTTTTGGCCGATCGCATCGTGATGATGACCAACGGCCCAGCAGCTAGCATCGGCGAAGATGTCCACATTCCGTTCAGCCGTCCCCGCAACCGGACGCGGATTATGGAAGACCCGAAATATTACGAACTGCGGAACTTTGCTTTGGAGTTCCTGTTCTCTCGCTACGCACACCACGAAGAGGATCAATCAACGGATTCGGAGACAGCAGCAGTCGCGGTACCGCTACCATTACCTGCTAGCAAACAGCGTGCGGTTGCTGACAGGGCGATGCCACCCGTGTCGTTTATGCCTCATGCTGCCGAGCCCCCAGAAGCTTCACCGATCAAAGGCGGCATTCTGGCAGTTTCGTGGTTGGTAGCAATGGCTACTTTAGCAGCAGTCAATATGTCTGCTGTTTCCAGCCAGCTAAAGCAAGCGAAACTAGGAGAAACTGCACCGCAGGCGACGGCGGCGGTTGTGAGTTCTCCCCCCAGCCCTGCACCCATCGCTGCAAGCCCTGCACCCATCGCAACAAGTCCTGCACCCATCGCTGCAAGCCCTGCACCTATCGCAACAAGTC
>JAUBOH010000097.1:0-15028 GCA_036700145.1 Microcoleus occultus BM001215366 | reverse complement strand
CAAGTCCTGCACCCATCGCTGCAAGCCCTGCACCTATCGCAACAAGTCCTGCACCTATCGCAACAAGTCCTGCACCCATCGCTGCAGGCGCGGCGGCTGCCTCGCCTGCTGCCACCCCGAGCGCTGCAGGCGAGGCAGCAACCAGTGCCGCCCCTGGGATTTCTGACAAAGCCGAACTCGATGCGATCGGACAGCAGTTATATGCAAAACTTGACCAAAATTGGAGCACAACTCCGACATTTACCGAAAGTTTGACTTATCGGGTCAAAGTGAAACAAAACGGCGATATTCTACAGTTTGAACCCACAAATAAAGCAGCTAAAGATTTCATCAAAGAAACTCCTCTGCCGGTTTTGCAAACTCCTGCCGGTGCCTCAGCAGGCGGTCAAAAAACTGCTGAATTCCAAGTAACTTTTAACCCCAACGGCGGCGTATTAGAAGTTAAAACTGGCAAATAGCTAATTGCTTTCATAGTCCTACAGGCGTTTCAACCCCTGTCTCAGAGCTGCGAGTCGCCTAAAGACGACTAAAGATTAATATTTATACTCAGCACGGTCTTTGACCGTGCTTTCGTGTTAAAGTCCTTTTGTCGTTAACTGATCTGACTTGTAAGTCTAAAACTTCAAGGTTAGAACAAAATCTAAATCCTGTTTAAGGCTTAGTAAGCTGAATCATGAATACTAGAAAGTTAGATGACCAGGTACAAAGTACCGAAAATGGATCGATCGAAGTTGCAGGTAAATCCCAGGATGGAACCACAGCAACTTATGCCGCTTCACAAACAGAATTCAATCCAGAAGAGCTAGGACGTGTCTACTTTATACGGCACGGTGAAAGTACCAGTAACGAACGCAACATTTTTGCGGGAGTTCTGGATGTTGACCTCACATCATTTGGCCGATTGCAGGCACGTCAAGCAGGTGTTGACCTCAAGAAAAAAGGTACAAAGTTTGACGCAGTATATGTATCTCACATGAGACGGGCGCGGCAAACTTGCGAGATCGCCCTTGCTGAAAGTCAGGCGCTGAAGTCGCCCGATATCCCCGTTCAAATAGATCATCGGATTAGCGAAAAATCCTTTGGCATTTTTGCGGGGCGCAACCTAAATCTGCTGCGTCTAGCCCTTGGCTACGAAGGCTTCGAGGAAATGTTGCACTCGCACAACGAAGCACCTCCAGCAGGCGAAAAGATTGCCCAAGTTTACGCTCGCGCCGCCAATTTCTACGAGGACAAAGTTGTACCGCACTTGCAACGGGGAGAAACTGTTCTAGTAGTGTGCCACCAATATGTATTGGAGCCTCTAGCACTTTATCTAAGCGGTCTGCCACCAACTTCTTATAAACACCTGAAACTCCCCAACGGTAAAGCTCTCAGCGGTGTGGATCTCGTCAAGTTTCGCGACAAGGAATCCGGCGGTGCTGCTTCTCTGCGGAAAGAGATCAACGATATTTCAATTATGTGGGCGATTTTGATCTATGCCGCCGCCTTTTTGCTGGGAAGCTTGGTAAGGGCAATCAGCACCTCAGAAGCAGGGATTCCGTCAGCGCTATTTCGATCGATAATTGTGGCGTGTTTGGCCGCCTCAACGTTTTATACCTACCTAGACATTGACTTTGCCGCCAGCAAACGCAAAGTAACCTCTACTGTAAAGTATCTAGTTTACGGGTGGATGGCAGTGCGATGGGCAGTTGGGCTTTTCTTAATATTTTCTGGATTTTTGTATCAAAGCGAAGCGGATCTGTACAAAGTTTTGTGGGTGCTGTTTTGGATGGTTCCGCCAGCCCTGACTTCCCCAGTTTTATCCGTGCTTTGGGGCGGTAATCTTTATCCCTCGGCTCTCTTGTCAAGAACGCTATCAATCGTTGCTCCACTGGCGCTTCTGGCTACATTGAAGGTTGCCAATTTACCCATTAACGTTGACAGCCTGATCTTTTTCGGTGTCATTCTAATTGTAGGTCTGGCAATACCGGGTGCGATCGCCCAATTTTGGCGCGACAAATCTCCAGTAGAATCAAACCACCACAGTAAAAACTGGAAATTTATCGGAGTGCTGGCTGTCGCAATCATGGCCTTGGCAACCGGGTTTCAGTTTACTCCTGCAACATTCCTCAGCGATATATTTTCCTCAACCGATCCGAACCGCTCCTTAGCTTGTCTGCAACAACTGGCAATTGCAACATTAGTCTTTGTCTCGATGCGCGTAGCAGCTACATTAACCTCAGTAGTGACAAAGGGCAAGCTAAGCAAGGCAGAAGCTCGGGATGCTTATATCCTGCTTGTGAACCCAAACTTTTTCCTTTGGGCGGCTCTTTTCATCGGTGTTAGTGCAACTACTTCGGATGTAAAGTATGCAGTTTTTTGGGCATCCCTGGGCTTTTTCTGTATCCCAGTCATCGAACAGATATTGTTCATGAATTCATTTGGCAATGACATATTGAGAGAAACACTGCGTTCTTCGAGAGTGGCAACAGAAGATATCAAAAAGCTGTTCCTGCAATTGGATACGGATGGAAGTCAGTCGCTCGATCGGGCCGAAATTACGGAGTTGTTAGGGCTAATAGAAGATATGACAACAGGCGAACGCAGCTCTGAAGAAGTCAGAAGCTACGTCACTGATTATCTTTTCAACATTCTTGACAGCGATAAAAATGGCAGTGTTGATTTAGCAGAATTAGAAGAGTACGTATCAACGTATGGGTTGGTTGCCAACCTGAACGTTGTCTCTGCTGCTGCATCCCCAGTTGGAGCATAAGAGGAAAATTGTGAGGATGTGAAATTGAATATAACAGAAATTTTGTTATATTCAATTTCACATCCTCAAATCCTAATTAACAAATTCAGTTCCTGCACTGTAAGTTTATTTTTATTGCCAGATAATTGTAGGTTGGGTTGAACGATAGTGAAACCCAACAAATGCTTATAGTAGTTGGGTTTCGTTCCTCAACCCAACCTACCTTTGTTTTAGATTTTTAGTTCTAAGTGAACCGTATTGAGATATTAAAATCGGGAGAATATAGCAAATGTCGCGTTATAAAATTCGAGCAATTATCCTGACAGCAGTCGTTTGTGTTGGCGTAGTATGGACGACTCCCGTGCGATCGCAAGAGCAAGAGCCAGCTCCCGATGCCAACGCCCAAAAGGAAAAGGTTGAACAAGTTAAACCAGAGAAACCACCAGACCCCAAAGCAGCAACTACTACCAAAGCTTTGAATATTCCCGTTGATGAACTGAAAATCCTCGTTAAGCCGCTCACTCTCGAAGAACTCGGAAACGAAGCTGCAGCGTGGATGCTGGTACTCCAAAAAAAAGCCCAGGAAATCAGCGAAGCTGAAGTTACCATCAAGCGCCAGAATCAAGCCATCAGCCAACAACAAGAAGGCACTGATGCCCTAGAAAAAGCCAAAAAAGCCCTTGAAGCAGCCGAGCAAGCTCAAAAAGGTGCTGCCCCTGGTTCGCCGCAATATCAAGAAGGAACGAAAAAAGTAGAAGAAGCCAAAGAAAGCCTCAAAAAAGCCCAGTCAGCAGTCGAGAAATCGAAAACAACCAAAGCCGAATTAAAACAAGACTCGACATCAAATAAGACGCTGGAAAAAGCTCAAAAAACCGGCGACTTAGAAACAGCCAAACAAACTCTCGATAAAATAAAGGCCGATCGAGATAAGACCGTTGCTGGATCTTTAGCTTATCAAGAGGCTACCAAAACGATCGAAAAACTAGAAGCAGCGCTCAAAGCATTCGAGGATGCCCAAAAAGCTCAAACTGGTGCTAAGCCAGATTCACCGGAATCCGAGCAAGCCACCCAGCAGGTAGAAAAAGCGCAGGAAGCCATCAAACAACTGCTCAAAGAGCTTGGGGCTGGTGCAACAGAGCAATCGTCCCAGGAACTCGACAACGCCACAGCCACCGTCAAAAACACCGAAATTAAAAACAACGGGGAGGAAAAAGTTGCAGGGGAGCCCGGAGTCGTCAACAACCAACAGAACCTCCAACAAAAACAACAGGAACTCAAAAAAACCACCGATAATTTGCAAAAGAGTACCGATGCGGAGTCCAAGGCAAAGAACCAACTCGTAGTGACTGTTACCGAACTCCAGTCCCAGCTAACGGCGATCGACGATCGCTTTAACGCCATCTTAGAAGAACTGGAGAAAAAAGGTGGCGATCCCAAGCCCTACCGCCAGTACACTAAAGCAGTTATGAGTATCGACGTGGATACCAAAGATACCCAAGGTTTGGGCGTGCGACTTCTGGCTTGGGCAAAAGCTGAAGAAGGTGGGCTGCGCTGGGCGGGCAATACAGGGAAGTTCGTCGGGATTGTGATTGTTTCCGTCATTGTCTCTCAAATCCTCGGCGCCATCCTCAACCGACTGCTGGCGCTATTCGGCGGCACATCGAGAATCATGCGTAAATTTATCGTGATGCTCGTCAAGCGCGGCGGAGTTGTGGTCGGGTTTCTAGTGGCTCTGACAGCACTGGAAGTCAGCCTCGGTCCAGTTTTAGCCCTGGTTGGGGGTTTGAGTTTCATTTTGGCGTTCGCGCTGCAAAGCAACCTGGGTAACATAGCCAGCGGCTTGATGATTATGGCTTACAAGCCTTTTGATGTCGGTGACGAAATCAAACTCGGCGAACTTTGGGGATGGGTAGATTCCATCACCTTAGCTAATACGAAAATCAAAGGTCTTGACGGTCAGATGTTTAATGTTCCCAACAACACAGTTTGGGGGGACACTATCGAAAACCTGAGTCACAGTGAAACTCGCAAATTTACACACTGGTTGCGGATTGACTTTGAGGAAAACCTGGCGAAGGTGGAGCAATTGCTAGTAGAAATTATGAAATCGCATCCCAAAGTTTTGGCAGAGCCGGCCCCCAAAACCCAAGTGTGGAGCATTGAAGACTACTACATCAGTTTGAAGGCCGATGGGTGGGTGAAAAAAGAAGATTTTTGGACAGTTCACTCAGACGTTATCCGCATGATTCAGGGACGGTTTGACAAGGAGGGCATCAAACTTGCTGCTATTCCCAAAGGTATTGAAATCGGACGAGAAGATGATAGTAACGGCAAAATTTCCCATCTCGTTTCGGAAACGTCTGTGCATCGGAAAGCAGGAGCGGTTTCGGAAACTCCTACAATCTGATGAATGCGTAGGTTCAGCGATCTAGAAAAGATAACCAAGCCAGAGAGTTAAGTTTCACTTACGCTCAACCCAACCTATTTGAGCTGGATACATAGCGTCTATTTTGTGAATTGGTAGCGCGCTCGCCTTCTCCAAGAAATTAAGAGGCGTGTCAGGCGTATTTGATTTAAAATATCAGTTGTTGTGTTTCCTTAAAGTAGGAAAAGTAGGAAAAGTAGGAAAAGTAGGAAAAGTAGGAAATAATATTCCTATTTTTTTGTAAATTTTTATATCAATATTTATGGTTTTTAGTTTCGGTATACTCTACTTAGTTAAGTAATGTACTTAAAATTTGGCGAGGATTAATTGATGGCAACTGTAGAACTAGAAAAAAAGGTGATGACTGAAGAAGAGGTGACGAAGTTGTGGGAAGCGTTCCAAGTATTTGATACAGACGGCAGCGGCGCCATCTCAGCAGAAGAACTGGGGCAAGTTATGCGATCGCTGGGGCAAAGTCCGAGCGAAACAGAGCTGCGCGACATGATTAAAGAAGTGGACGTTGACTTGTCGGGCAGCATCGATTTTGATGAATTCAAAACACTGATACTGTCCCAGCAAGGCGATCGCAAAAGCCGTCTCAAGCTGGCATTCAGCGTGTTTGATGAAGACGGCAGCGGTCGCATCACTGCGAACGAGATGCACAGCGTCATGAGCCAGTTTGGGGTGACAGATAAAGAACTCGAAGAAATGATCCAGGAGGTCGATCGTGATGGCGGTGGCTCAATTGACTTTGAAGAATTCATCAAACTGGTTCCAGATGAATCAGAAATAACTAGCGGCTATAAAGATTCGCCAATTTCTTTTAGTAGCTCCCCTTCCAATAATGCAGCCACTGTCACTTCAGAAATAGCGGCGGCCACCGATGCACCGACTTTATCGACTACCGAATCTCCGGCACAGGAAACACCTAGCGACGATCCAGAAGTAGCGCGACTGAAAGAACTACTCGCGCAACACCCACAAGAGCAAAAAGAACGCGCCACCTCCCGCCTGCAAATGCAGATCGGTTTATTTCGCCTGATCCAAGGAGCCGCCTACCGCTGCTTCCGCGAGAGTTTCTCGGCCAACCATGAAACGCACCTGCGCGTGAGAAATCTGCCCTACAAAATCAGCGACTTTGTGCAGTTTGTGCAGAATGCGATCGCACTTTACAAGGGTTTAGGTATCGTAGAAAAAGCTTGCCATCCCCTGCTAGATGCAGTCGTTGAATCGATCGAACAAGAGTACGCCCGACTGTCGGAGCGCATCAAAAACTGGAAGACGATCGAAAAAACACCAGAGATGCTGGCAGAGGCTAAAGCAATGCAGGAGGCACGCAGTAAATCAATCTCTGTCAAGGAGAAATTTGCCGCAGGGGTCGAGTTCGCCATCACCATGAAGAAAAAGCAATTCAGCTTTAGCGACATCGCCGAGGGCGTGCTTGCCATCAACGAACTCAACCGCCTGAGACAGATGGAGCTGAATGCAGAGCTTGCCCCACCTCCCCCCAAATCAGAAGGCGATCCCAAAGATTACCTGAAGCGCTGGAACCGCGTTATCCTCTCCGATGCTGAAGCAGAAATAGAGGGTGCGATGATGCCAGTAGCTTATTGGTATGAAGATTTCATGCCGAAACTGCTAGCTGCCTTCAGTGTCAGCACTGCTGCCGATATCCAGAGCAACACCGTGCCTGACGAAGCGGCTTTGGCTCAGTGGTACGAAGACACCAAGGCAATTGGAGAATTTGACCGCTATGGATCTGATGTGGCACAAAACTTTTTTAAATGCAGCCCAAAACAAAAGCTGGCCCTCAAGCAGGCATGGCGTTTGACGCACCACTACCTCAATGGCGTGCAAAAACGGCGCGAACGCCAAGAGTTTGGGCGCGAGTCAGGGGCACTTTCCCAGTACGTGTCATTCATTGATGTGTATTTGGGGCGGAGTGATATCAAGGATTCCCAGATGCGTATCAGCTTCCCCTACTATATTGGCTCTGCGGTGTGGCGCTTTTTCCACACCACGGCTGAAATTGTGTCTACCAAGCCGCAGCAAGAGCAAAAAGCTTTAGTAGCAGTCTTCAAAGACTTTTTTAAGCGTTTTGCTACCATGTATCCCTGCCCTTACTGCCGTCACCACCTGAATATGTACGTCGTGCAGAACAAAGAGGTGGATATGTACCCAGTAGAATATCTTTTGTTGGGACGCGACCCGCAGCTCAATAACTTTGAAGTGTCAATGGAGGCCAAACTATCTACAGTTGTCGATGGCCCTGCTCTGCGCTTATTTTTCTGGAAGCTGCATAACACCGTCTCCTCATCCATTGCTCGATCGGAGGAGTGGTATCACAAGGATGAGAAAGCATTCTACACTACCCGCTATTGGCCGAGTTTGGACTCGGAACTGGCACGCAGCAAAGCACTCAAACACCTGAGCATATCAGTCGATCGCTTATACCGCCTCTACGGGCTGCTCAAGCCAGCATCGCGGTTAGCTGGGGTGAGAGCAACGCTGCACAAACTGTTAGTGAAAGGGGAAGAGGAAGGCATCAGGGAGGCTTGCACGCTAGCTCAAGATTACATCAAGGAGTTAGAGGAAGCTGCGATCGCCGGACAATTCCTTCAAGAAACATACCGCTTTGACCCTAAAATTATGGATAAAGCTCCTTACTTCACGCCTGAAGAAGAGGAGTTTGCCCGCAGCGGTGTGTTTGTGGAAGTAGTATAGATATCGTGCAACTCTTTGATATCCTCTAACAGTTATTGATGGTGTAGAGAAAGAATCTTCTACACCATCAATAACTGTTAAAAACACCTGACTTATGTCCCTCCAAAAATGCTAACCTCAGTTTCGTCCATCCTATTGGCGTAGGACCACCCTCTCTGGATGCAATCTAAATGGTAGCGCGATCGCGCCTTACTTGAATACCGAAAAACGAGGAATAAATGCCAATGAAATTAAACGAATTTATCCTAGCCCAAAATATGGCATTTCTAATATCCATTCCACCCGAAAGTAATTTGGCGAAGTTACTCTCCTTTTGCTTGGCGACAAAGGTTAGAAAAAATACGACCGGAACAGACATTTTAAGGCTCACCTGTGAGCTAATGGAAAATCCATCTAATTTGCCTTATTGGACGCAGGACGTGATGGGACTCGATTTAGATTACAGTAGTGAAGAGTGGAAAGCTTTGGGAGAAATGGGCATAAAGGATGCAGAAGACTTTATGGCTACCCTGCCGCAAGAGTTGGAAAATTTGAGTTTGTAATCTCTGGCCCTGGCGTCAGCAAAGAAACTCTCTTCAAACACTCTATCAAAAGCATTCATTCAGAGCCGGATAGTTAAAAAACCCTGTCTTGAGACAAGGGAGCGTCAACTTTCAATCAAGGAACAAAATTATGTCTTTAAATGTTGAACTGTTAGAGCAAAGTTTCGAGCAAATCAAACCTCGCGCCAATGATTTCGTAGCTAGCTTCTACGAAAACCTGTTTGCAGCTCACCCGGAAGTGAAACCGCTGTTTGCCCACACTAACATGGTAGAACAACGGAAACATCTGATAGCTGCTCTGGTCTTAGTGATCCAAAATCTCCGCAAACCAGAGGTTTTAGGGAAAGCTCTCAAAACTTTAGGAGCCAAACACGTTGGATATGGGACAATTCCCCAACATTACCCAGCAGTTGGAGAAGCACTACTGACGACTTTTGAACAGTATCTCCAGCAAGATTGGACTATTGAAGTCAAACAAGCCTGGGTAGATGCCTTAACAGCAATTACCGCTCTGATGTTAAACGGTGCAGAAGAAGATTATGCACCTCTAGAAACTCTGTAAAAAGCATTAGTAAGCGGTAGACAGTCCAGATTACCCTGTCTTTATACAGGGTAATTTAAACTTTCAATCAAGGAACAAAACTATGTCGTTAAATGTTGAACTTTTAGAACAAAGTTTTGAGAAAGTTAAACCTCACGCTGATGAATTTGCCGCAAGCTTCTACGAAAAATTGTTTACAACTCACCCAGAGTTGAAACCGCTGTTTACCACAACAGATATGGCTCTTCAACAGAAGAAGCTGATTAATGCTCTGGTTTTAGTAGTAGAAAATATCCGTTCTCCAGAAGCTTTGGAGCCGGTTCTAAATGCCTTGGGAGGCAGACACATCGGTTATGGAGTAATTCCCAAATATTACGGCCCAGTTGGAGAAGCACTGCTGAGTGCTTTTGAGCAGTCTCTCCAGCAAGATTGGACTCCCGAAGTAAAGCTGGCGTGGACAGATGCCTACAGAGCTATTACTGCTTTGATGTTAAAAGGCGCAGGCGTAGTTTCTACACCTGAAAAAGTTCAATTAGAAACAGAGATAATTCCCGATAAACAGGTGACTCTACCAGCTAACCATCAACGAGAATCAGTTTCCGAAAAAGAGCCAGAATTAGCCGTAGAATTACTGGAAAGCAGTTTCGAGAAAATCAAACCTCGTGCTGATGAATTTACCGCTAGCTTCTACGAAAACCTCTTCATCGCTCACCCTGAATTTAAACCGCTGTTTGCCAATATAGATATAAAAATCCAACAGAAGAAGCTCCTTAATGCTTTGGTATTGGTAGTAGAAAATCTCCGCTCTCCAGAAGCTTTAGGGCCAGTTCTCAACGCCTTGGGAGGCAGACACATCGGCTATGGGGTAATTCCCAAATATTACGGTCCAGTTGGAGAAGCACTGCTGAGTGCTTTTGAGCAGTATCTCCAAGAAGATTGGACTCCCGAAGTAAAGCTGGCGTGGACAGATGCCTACAGAACAATTACTGCTTTGATGTTAAAAGGCGCAGGTGCAGATTCTTCACCAAAGGTTGTCGCAGATAAAAAAGATGTCATCCACCATCAGCCAAAAGAATCAAAGACACAATTACTGAATGAATCTAAGCCGGTTCAGCCGCCAAGTGAGCAACAGAAAAAGCGTTTAGTATCAATAATAACTGATAGTTATCAGCAATTTCAGGGTCAATCATTCGTTCAGCGATTGGGTGAAGTTCTCAAAGGAATTTTAGAAAAATTCATTGATAATTTTTGGACACAACCGGCCTGGTTAGTGGCTAGTGTTTCAGCCGTTCTGTTCATCATAATTTATGTGAACGCGGAGGAAAATTCTCTGCTGGCAGAGATTTTGGAGGGTGCTGATGCTCTCAGTCTTGTCGTTGCTTTAGTTTTATTCATTAAGGAAGCTCCCGATCGCAGAAAGCAATTTCACTACCAAGCTTGGAGTACGGTTGATGCAGCACACGGCGTAAAAGTTAGCTATGCAAGAATTCTGGCACTCCAAGATTTGAATGAGGATGGTGTTTCTCTGAGAGGTTTGGATTCTCCTGATGCAGAGTTAATAGCTATTAATCTCTCTGGGGCAAATCTGAGTGCAGCCAATTTGAGTAAGACGGATCTCAGTAATGCAAATTTGAGCCACGCCAACCTCGATAATGCTAACCTCAGTCAAGCTAAACTTGCGGGTGCTAATCTCAGCCATGCCAAGCTAGGTTTTGCTCGCTTGAGTCAGGTTAATCTCAGTAATGCCAACCTCAGTGACGCTAATTTAATTTGTGCAGACTTAAGTAACGCAAATATGAGCGGCGTCAATTTGAAGAATGCTAGTTTGAGTGGTGCAAACCTCAAAAGTGCCTACCTAAGCGGTGCAAATCTAAAAGGTGCTCAAGTTAGCATTTCTGACCTGAGTGGTGCTTTGCTCGAAGGCGCTGTTATGCCTGATGGATCGAAGTATAAGTCTCCCGAAGGTGAAGGCTAAGGGTCAATTGCAAATCAGGAAATTGGCACAGCCTGCTCCTCAGCATTTTTGGAGAGATTTGGTAAATACGGATACATTATTTGCCTAAATACTCGGTTAGGACTATAATGGCGAACTACCAATTACGAATTAGCTTTCAAAATTAGCATCTATAAATTAGCAGATGGAAACTAAAAAAACTCTTTGCCCTTACTGCGGTGTAGGTTGCGGTCTAGAAGTTGTTCCCGACAAAAACCAAGGTTGGAAAGTCCGGGGCGATCGCAACCACCCGTCAAGTCAGGGCATGGTTTGTGTTAAGGGAGCAACGGTAGCAGAGTCCATTCGCACCGATCGGCTGCTGTATCCGATGATGCGAGACTCTCTAGACCAACCGTTCCGCCGCGCTAGCTGGGACGAAGCACTAGACGCAATTTCCCACCGTATCCAAACAATTCGCAGCACTAGCGGCCCCGATGCTATATGCGTTTACGGTTCGGGTCAATTCGTCACTGAAGATTATTATGTTGCTCAGAAACTGCTCAAAGGGTGTCTGGGCACTAATAATTTTGATGCGAATTCTCGATTGTGTATGTCTTCAGCCGTTTCTGGATACGTTCAAAGTTTTGGTTCGGACGGGCCGCCTTGCTGTTACGACGATTTAGAATTAACAGATTGCGCTTTTATTATTGGTAGCAATACAGCGGAGTGCCATCCAATTATTTTCAACCGATTAGCAAAGTACCACAAAAAGAATGCAAATGTCAAGATGATTGTGGTAGATCCGAGGCGGACTCCGACTGCTGAGGCTGCGGATTTGCACTTAGCAATTAAACCGGGTACGGATATAGATTTGCTTAATGGAATTGCATATTTGCTGTTGCGGAGGCGGGCAATAGATCCTGAGTTTATTCAGGAAAACACGGCGAATTTTTCAGCTTTTGCTGAAGTTATTAGCAGCTACACGCCGGATTTTGTAGCCTCGCGCTGCGGCATTTCAGTGCGCGATTTAGAAACGGCGGCGGACTACTGGGAGCAGTCGCAGCGGGTTTTGTCGCTGTGGTCGATGGGAGTTAACCAGTCCTCCGAAGGCACGGCAAAGGTGCGATCGCTAATTAATTTGCACTTGATGACGGGTCAAATCGGCAAACCGGGATGCGGCCCGTTTTCCCTCACGGGCCAGCCAAACGCGATGGGAGGGCGGGAAGCGGGAGGACTTTCTCACTTGTTACCGGGATATCGATCGGTGAAAAATGCCGAACACAGAACCCAAGTAGAGCAGTTTTGGGGAATCGCACCGGGAAGCATTTCGCCGCATCCGGGCCGCACGGCTTGGGATATGATTGTGGGTTTGGAAACAGGCGACGTAGAGATGCTGTGGATTGCAGCCACCAATCCAGCGGTAAGTATGCCGGATTTGGAACGGACAAAAGCGGCTTTTTTACGATCGCCCTTTACCGTCTATCAAGAAGCTTACTATCCGACGGAAACCTCTGCCTACGCTCACATCCTGCTGCCGGCAACGCAGTGGAGTGAAAAAACCGGGGTGATGACTAATTCGGAACGCCGCATCACCCTTTGTGCCGGTTTCGACACTCCTTCAGGAGAAGCCCGCGACGACTGGAGCATTTTCGCTGAGGTGGGACGCAGGTTGGGTTTTGCCGAACACTTTGCTTTCGAGAACGTTGCTGAGGTATTCAAAGAGTACGTGCAGTTGACGCGCGGCCAGCCTTGCGACATCACAGGCCTCAGCCACGAATACTTGCGCCTGATGGGCCCCCAGCAGTGGCCTTGCCGCGAAAATGAGCCGCCGGTTCCAGCAACCTCCGCTAAACGACTTTACACCGATCGGCGTTTCCACACTCCCGACGGGCGGGCCTTCTTTGCGGCCTATCACTCGCGGGGACTGGCGGAACCCCCAGACCCGGATTATCCGTTTGTGTTGACCACGGGCAGGGTTTACGGACACTGGCACACGATGACGCGCACGGGGAGAACAGACAAAATTAATCAATTGCACCCCGATCCGTTTTTGGAAATTCACCCCCGCGATGCTGCTAAATTGCAGATTAAGGAGGGGGATTTGCTGGAAGTTCGATCGCGCCGCGGCAAGTCGCAGTTTCCGGCAAAAGTCACAAAGGCGATCGCCCCGGGTACGCTATTTGTACCGATGCACTGGGGTTCTCTGTGGGCCGAAGGTGCTGAAGCCAATGCCATGACTCATGCTGCAAGCTGTCCGGATTCCAAACAGCCGGAGTTAAAAGCTTGTGCGGTGCAATTGGTGCTGGTTGGGGCAGAAACAGGGGCGGAAGTTGTGGCAAAAGTTCCCGCAGAAGTTGGGGAATTGAATTGGGCAAAATCCACCGTCGCCGTCACTTCTTGAGCTGCTGTCCAACTTTGGGATGTTACAACTCACATAGCGGTATCAGTTTCATCACCTTGGTTTCTTGCCACAGACTCACGTAAAATCGTAGTTTTTTGTCAAGAAACCTGGTTTATGGGTCGTTGCTGAGGCACAATCACAGATCGATGGACTAATGTCAAAACCTCGATCGAGCAATTTTGAACCCCGACGCACCCTACAAGCTGCCTTCCCCGGCCGAACACCGAAACAAGGAAAATTAAATTTATTCATTCTGAGTTTTTCCTTCTAGATTCGGGGTTTTTCCTTGGGTCTTGGGCCTTCTTTTTGATCGAGCGAGTCAGAAAATTGCAGTTTGCACGTATAGGTGCTATGATCTTTTTACAAGGCTTTATTTTCGGCAGTACAGTTCGTTCGATCGGCGTTCCTCCGGATTTAAATCTCTACACCCTCTGATTCTGGAGAATGTTCAATGTCAATCTATGTCGGCAATTTATCCTACGAAGTAACGCAGGAGCACCTCAGCCAAACTTTTGGAGAGTATGGAACCGTAAAGCGCATTCAGTTGCCTGCTGACCGGGAAACAGGTCGGATGCGGGGCTTCGCTTTCGTAGAAATGTCTACTGAAGCAGAAGAAACCGCAGCCATTGAAGCTCTTGACGGTGCTGAGTGGATGGGTCGCGACCTCAAGGTCAATAAGGCAAAACCCCGTGAAGAACGTGGTTCTTCTAACAGCGGTAACTGGGGCAACAACGACCGCTCTTCTCGCCGCTACTAAACCACTCAAGCTAAATTTTTAGCTCGAGCGCGTGTTCGTCCAGAGCGAGCTGGGAGTCAACAATCATTCTCTGTTGAGAATAGATAATTAGTTCTGCGATCGCACCGCGTCTTAAAAGCCTCAAAATATTGCTAGACAATAGTTTGAGGCTTTTTTATGGCAAAAATTTTTTGAATGATGACTAAATCATATAATGTCCGGTAAATTAACCGCAATAAAAGTAGGGGCGGGTTTCACCAACGATCTATAATTCAGACAAACAATCTACATAAATCCGCCCCCACCACGGGACAGAATTTGATTGCGGGTAATTCAACGGACATTATATCACTGGTATGCTCAAAAAAATATTTAGGCAAATTTCTAAGTTAGGCAGTGAGGAACATTTTCTGCATTTTACAGAAAATGTAGAAGTAATAATATCGAAAATTTTATCGCTGGCGATGATTTTGGTAATTCTCGTCAGCGTTTGCGATTTGCTGATTTATTTAGCCAAAGAATTGCTAAACGACCCCCAGACTTTGTTAAAAGACACCTTGTTTGTGATATTTGGGTTATTTTTAAATGTTTTAATTGCTCTGGAAATATTGGAAAATATTACAGCTTATCTGAAAAAGCACGTAATTCAAGTAGAGCTAGTTATTGTAACTTCTTTGATAGCAGTATCCCGAAAAATCATCATTCTTGACCTAGAAAAGAAAACCGCAGCCGACTTGATTGGTTTGGCGACTGCAATTTTCGCGCTTTCCATCAGTTACTTGATAGTCCGGTACACAAATAAAGACAATGATTAATATCGGGAATTGGGAACAGGGAATTGGGAAGAAAGCCCGCGCAGGGAATTGGGCATTGGGCATTGGTTATTATAAAAATGACTGACAAGTAATATCAATTCCGGTTGTACCGGAATGACAAGCGAGGAGACGGCAGTGCCGTGTCCCTACCGAAAATAACATTGTAGGGAGACGGCACTG
>JAUBOH010000096.1:0-18772 GCA_036700145.1 Microcoleus occultus BM001215366 | reverse complement strand
AACCCCAGCATCCGTTTGGTTTCTGAGTTGTGAGCCGTTGTTAGAGTCGATCGACTTACGCCAATATCTTGGACTTTGCTGTGGTTGCCAAGGTTGCGAATTCCAAGGCGGGCATCGGATTGATATGTCTCGAATTGACTGGATAATTGTCGGCGGAGAATCCGGCACCGGTGCACGCGCCTGTGAGGTTGACTGGATTCGATCGATCGTTCGGCAAGGTCAGCTTTCCGACACAGCCGTGTTTGTGAAGCAATTAGGCTCTAACCCGCTGCTAACCGCTTGCTATATCGACGGTGTAGCGACAACATATCAAAAACTCAAACTTGCCGATCGCAAAGGTGGCGACCTGGGCGAGTTTCCTGATGATTTGAAAATTCGAGAATTTCCACGCTTGACAGAATCAACCTACTAAACCATTGAAAGCTAAAAAGCGTAATTTAGCTTTTTAGCTTTCAAATCAAAAACCCAAAATGAAAATGAAACAAATAATTCTTGATCCCAAGAATCTAAACCGCAACAAAACTCTGAGAGCATTTGAGAAAATAAACAAAGATTTGCTCAAACAAATCAGGGTCGATGGCGTACCGCCCCGCTACGCTACGAACTTACAAAATGCCACTCAACTACATCAACTGGCAAAATTTGAGTGGAATTGCTGCACTAGCTCTTTCCACTTGTAAACCGGACTACGCAAAAATTGATGTTTCAGCATTTATTCACAGCTACCGTACCGCACTCTGGTTTGCGTCTGATGCACCGATTTACTGTTTGGCTCCTGAATTAATTGAAGCATTCGATTAAATCGAGGCGAACGCACCGATGCACTTCATAAACCCGGCATTTTGTCGGGCTGGCAGCCATCGCTACCTACTTTTATGCTGGCGATACCCAAAGGGTTTATTCATACACCCGATGATGGATTAGTGGATTATCTAACAATTTCTTGTAGCGATTACGAGCATCCTGAATGGAATCAAGCCAAATGGAGAGATATTAAAATAGAGCCGTTTAACCTCAAGCACAGTCTGTATTTTCAGATTTGCACAGTAGATTCTAACGAAACTGTGTGGACTTCCGGGACTGCGATCGGAACTGATGGAGCTTTGATTTACGATGAAACCAGCAATATCGGAAAAAGCGTAATGTCAGCAGCAGACAGAGAATTTGTACAGCGCATCAGAAACCTGGTTATCAATGCTCTGTTGGCTCTGGAATTTTCAGCATCACTGTTGACCGATGTCACTGAAACTGAAGCGAGACAAACGAGTAAAGGGTTTGCGATCGACCGACCTTCTTCGGTTGCGAGATACCCCCGTTGGCTGGGGAAAAATTATCAATCTAAATCCGTATTATCCGCAGAAAAAGGAACACACTCCTCTCCGTGTACTCACTGGCGACGTGGACATTGGCGAGTGCTAAAATCAGGTGAAGGCAAACGTTGGCGAGATACTAAACGCCTGTGGATAGAACCATTTTTTAGTCAATTCTTAGCAGCCCTTGATTAAGTCTTAAATTTATTTTATAATAAAGTAAATTTAAGGTTTCGTATGCTAGTAGCTGGAAATGGATACAACTGTTTGTCGAAATTCGTATTCGATGGAGATACTTTAAATCTCGATTTCCAAGGCGAACAATTCAAAGCGAGATTGCAATGGATCGATTCGCCTGAATCTCGAAAAAATGGACAGAACAGCGGAAATTCCAGAATACTCAAGCACTGGGTATGGGCGGAAAAAGCCAAAACTGCATTGATGGATTTGGTGGCTGGAAAGACAATAGTCACGATTCCGATGGAAAAAGACTCTTTTGGTCGCTGGGTATGCGACTGCTATATTGGCAAAGTTTCCGCAGCAACCAACGTACAAATCGCCCTTTGTAAAGCTGGAATGGCGGTTAGCTATTTGCCATTCAACAGATTCTCTTACAGCACTCGAGAATTAGCTGTAATTCGGGGGATTATTACCGAAACTGCCAATGCTAACCGCAGAAAAACTGGGATTTGGTCGGAACCTGATTTCATCCTTCCTTACGAGTTCAAAAAGTTAAACTTATCCTAGGCAAAACAATGACATTAATTGAAAAAATAGTCAATTACATGAAAGTCTCCAAATACAGCATTTTTCGGAGAGCAAAAGAAAAAAACATAGTTTATGTCGAGGGAAAAAGCAAAAACGGGATTTTAAATTCTGACGAACCTAACAAATTCAACGATTTAAGGCTTGTATTTGCTTTCGATCGAAACGGCGATGCGGTAATCGAAGATGCCTGGGAAGCGACAACCGAACCGGGTTACTACTACACCGACAACCCCATGAACCTCAACGGCGCCGCTAGAATTGCCTTCGGACAGTACCAGGCGTGGCAAGTCGGCATCCACGGAGTATCCGAACCGCACGAAGCGCTGATACAGGTTGCGCCCGTGCGCGTTCACCGGGATTACAACCGGGACATGATTCGGACTGGAGATGCGATCGACGAGGGGCTTTTTGGCATAAATCAACATCATGGTTACAACCACCCAATTGACGATATCCACACTGCATCGGCTGGCTGTTTAGTAGGTCGAAGTCGTGAGGGGCATCGTGCCTTTATGCAGCTAATTAAATCCGATCCGCGTTACATAAAAAACCCAGATGTTGTTTTTACAACAACCATAATCCCTGGTGACAAATTGTGAATCAGAAAATACTCGACTTAATTGTTGGAACACTGGCAGTTATTAGCGCAGTTTCTAGTTTTACATTTTGGATAGCTTCCCGGCAAATCAAGGATGAGCTGTTTCACCGAATTGATAAAATATCTGACAATCTTCGATCGAAACTGGAAACAGATTTTATCAGAAATACAAATCGGCTTCTAAGATGGCAAGATAAAAATCAAATCAAAAATGCAACTCTAGAAGCCAGGTTGACCCGAATTGAAAAAATTCTTTTAATCGAAAATGACCCTATGCTGCAAAAAATCAACGATTCTTTATCATCAGAAATTACAGATATTCCTTAAATGCTCAAACTTAAATTAACTCAAAATCAGCTTGATTTATTGGCAACTATTTTCAGTGCGATCGCCGGAATCGCCGAGCTACTTGTGGCAACTCGGCGACTCAACAATGAAGACGGTCAGTTAATAGCCGGCTTGGCTTTGATTGCTTGGGGAATTGTTAGCAATAAAAAGCCTTACTAGGGGTTATTGATTTTATCGGCAATCAATTTTGTAGTCCCGATCGCCCCCACCCCCAACCCGATAATCAGCCCCGTCCAAAAAGCGTCTTTTGAATCAGTCGAAGCTTTCTTCTTGAATTCAGTTCTTGCAACTGTAGATTGAATTTTGTACGATTCTACTACTTTCGGGATAACCTCAACAGTTAGTAATGTGGCTGCTGTTAGCGTTACCGCTAAAAAAACTGCTTCCGATCGTGTGGGTTTACGCATCTTTCTCGTGTTGTTAAGTATTACCGAAAGCTTGGTTTGAACTTGCGGTTTTGAGGTAAAATTGGTTTTTGTTTGCAAAGGAATATATGTGGTCAGTTATAGGGCTTGTGGACTCAACAGAATCAGCAGAAAGTAAACATCTAGCAATAATTAGTGGTCATTTGATTAATTTAAGAAAAATGCCACTGATTCCGATTATTGAAGCAATGATCAAGAGTCGCTGGGAAGAGCTAGGCTTTAAAAGCGAAATTGATATTGACGGAGAAGTGAAAGAAGTTTTACTTACAATATCTGATTCTTATCTGGAAAGCCTACCTCAATCCCTTTCCAAGTAATCTTTGAATTTTGCAATCAACGAGGGTGTGCCACACTTCATAACAATGTACTTGAACCCGGGCTTACCCACATCAGAATAACTTTTGGGCTTTCCTTTTCTTTGGGTAAAGCCGAGTCCTTGCTGAATGATTTTGCTGGCACTTTTGTATTTATCAGATAATTCCAAAATCTTCTCAAAAAACGCCGATTCCGATTCATTTGGCAGTAATCTTGCAAAATCTTCTGAGTCCCAGATAAGCGGATAAATCTCTCTGGGTAAGGGTTCTGGCATTATCTCGCTGGAGATAAGGTTATCCGATCGAGATAATTCTGCATCTAAATTATCTGACTTATCTTGGGCATTATCTGGCTGATTATCTGGCGAGTTGCCAAGCTCCGAGAGCCATTGTTGTTTGAGTCGATCGAGCATTTCAGGGTCAGATTCAGCCAGCCAGTAATCCTCGGAAATGCCCAGGATTCGATCGAATTTAGCAGAATTTGTTTCTGGAATTGTTTCTGTTTCTGGGGTTGTTTCTGGGGTTGTTTCTGGAATTGTTTCTGTTTCTGGGGCTGAATTGAATAGGTCATAAACCCAACTTGAGCGTATCCATTCAGGTGCGATCGAAACATTTTGAGCTTCAAGAAACTCACCTTCAGCGCTCTTAATTCCTGAGATTTTGCCTTTAAACAATGGACGATTATCCGAATCAGAATAAAGTTCAAGCTGGATGATTCCCCGATCGCGCGATTTACTAAACCCCTCACTTCCACCGAGAGCAATAAGAGTGTTGTCATGCCCAATTAAAATGGGTGCCTCGTTAGCTTTGCGAGGGTCGCTAATTATTTTACGAATTAGTTTTTTGGCTGGCTCGGCTGTACCTTCTTCTGAGCCATACCCAGTCACTTCATCCCAAATAGAAGTGACTGGAGCATCTTTCAAAGTACGAGTAGCAAATCGTAAATACATTGCATTTAGCTGTTCGCCAACTGTTTGGTAATTTTGATTTGCGCCATACCCCGGTACACCCAGGGCAACCAAACACTTCCAAGCTTCATCCTTATTTTGATGAAAGTGAGGGTCAGCGATCGATATAACCTGATGTCCTTTGAGATAAATTCGGCAGAGCGCTAAAAACTCAGCAAAATAGCTTTTGAAAGCTCCCATATCGCCATAAATCAGCAATGGCTTTTGCATACATTGGAGTATCCAACCACCTTCATGCTCGTTAATAAATTTGAGTAACTTAGCTTTTTTAGCAGCAAATGATTCATCTTTTTGCTTAATTTCTTCGACAATTGCAGCCAACTCTGGCTCTGGCAGTGCAACTTGTTCGGGTTCGGGTTGAGGCAACTGTGAGCGAATCCAATCCTCGCCGTATTTATCAATCATCACTGCGGTGTAAGCAGCCGATACATCGTCTTTGTGGTCAGCCAGTGCATATTCAGCCTGAGTTTGTAGCTTGGTAACAGCAGTTTGAATAGCGATCGGGCGAGTCGCTTCGGCAATCAAACGTTGCTCTTGCTGTTGGTCAAAGTGCCACCGATCGTAAGCCAGTTGCTTTCTTTTTTGCCGATCGCCGATGCAGCAGCCGGCGATCGAAAACGAAAGAGCTCCAGCAGCACCCGCAACTCTCAAATTAGCCCATTGACGGAAAGGCATAGGGATTAGAGCTAATCCCGCACAGCAGATGGTGGCTGCCATTGACCCAATCAATTTACTACTCATTGCGCCCTCCCGCTGCTCCGATTGCAGCTAACGCCACGACTACAACGCCAACTGCGATCGCAATATGAATTTGCTGCATCTTGAAAGTTGATAAGAATTCCCAATTTCCTAGCAAAATACCAACAGCAACAGCTAAAATTCCTATTCTTCTTACCTGTTGGTTGCTGGCATTTGGGAAAAATGCCAAAGTTACGATCGCAGCAATCGTGACAGTAATAATCAACCAAAAATAGCTGGGACTGACTCTTGCTACATTCACCGCTAGGATTCCGCCAGCAGTACAGGCAAAGAGAAAGAATGAATTTGAGTATGTTTGAAGTCGATCGAACGCATCTGATGGTGTGAATTTAGGCGCTTCTGGTTGTTGCTGCGGTTGTTGCGGTTGCTGTTGCTGTCTCTGAAACATTCCCTGCCCCCTTATTTACTAGCCAATTCCGAACCATTTACCAATTTTCTTAGCGCCTTTGACCACATTGCTGCTAAATTGTTTAGCCTTGCCAGCGACATTGCCCGACCAGTTGAATGCGATCAAATCTTGATTGCTTCCACCTAATGCTTGCTGCGGTCTATTTGCTTCATAGTTTTGTCCCCACGATTGGTTTGAGTTCGATGGCTGTCCCCAGTCTGAGCCTGTGAAAGTTCCATCATTACCGGGAAACTGTGGATGAGAAAAACTCGCCAGACCATTTTGCAAAGCCATTTTTGCTGCCCGGGCAGTTTGCTTTGCTGTGGCTGACCAAGCCTGAATACCAGCCTGAACTGCTGGATCGCTTGCAGCTTTTTTCCTAGCTTCTTCAAGCTCGGCTAAAGCGCGAGCGAGAACCGATCCGTTAGAAATTTGATCGAGCTGATTGTTAATGCCTCGCAATTCTTGCTGCAAGGCAATCGCATTAGCCTTGCGGTCTTCTCCTTCAAGTAATTTCGAGTTGCGTCCAGTAAGCGCAATTGCCAAATCTACCGCGCCTTTGTCGATACTTTCGATCGTCTTGAACCCAGACTTAGAAACTTTGAGAACGGCTTGATTCCATAGTTTCTGAGACGTGATAACGTCCCCAAAAATCTCTTCAATTTTATCAATATTGTCGATTAGCCACTTGGCATCAATTCCCAATTGCCCGAATTCCGCCCAGTCAGCAACGGTCATCGTTTGGATTCTCGAAAAATCAATGTTCAGCTTTTCTTTAAGGAGTTGGGCAATTTCTGGATCGAGATGAGTAATTAGATGCCCACACAAAGGTCTGCCTGCGTCCATGTTTTGATAACCTACTAAAGCAACGAAATTACATCAAAGAAGTTTTAAGTTCTATAGTTTCTCCCGGTTCCGGGGTTCGAAGATTATTAGAAACTATTCTGAGAGCATCAATCGAATCCACAGGCAAATCGCCGTAAACTGTGTAGATTTTCGTGCCGTGCCTCGAACTTGTAACCTGGACTTGTCTGGAACATCCGTTAACCACATTTTGAGCGGGTTTAAATAGCCAATCAAACATTGTTTTTGCTCCAAAAATTATTGCAAATACCCAAATGGCAACCGTCACAAATCTCAAGTATCCGTTGATAACTTGTCGATTTTTCCGATTCTTCCAAAGAAATGGACGGTGAATAATCTCATGCGCCTTTTTTGACAAGGGCACGCAATCTCTAATAAATCTCTCGGATTGAAGATTGTTGTAAGTCAAATGGTGCGCGTGGTTTGAGAAGCGCCAGGGAAATAAAACGCATCTGTTTCCTGTGGCTTTTTGAAATTTGCGCGACCGAGCGCAAATGTTCGATCGAATGTAGTTTGTGTATTCAGGTGAGTGATTCATTTTTCCTCTTATTTCACCTCACACTCACATTGAGCAAGAATCTTGCCGTAAACCACGTAACATTCCGAGCAAACATGAATGCCTAATGATGCAGCTTCAGCCACAGCAAAATGACCGTTTTCATCGGCTAATTTGACACCTGTTGGGTGTTCTTTTAGTTAAAAACCCTGTGTTTGGGAAAGGCAACGCAGAACATAAATTGACCAGTTTAAACAATTCACCTTTGTGCAAATACATCAACAAACTCCTGTCATTAAAATTACTGTTTCTTGCCATTTAACTTGAACATTAGACTGACAAAAAAGTGATTCAATCCAATTCCACATCGCTAATTTTTCCTGATTTGACTGGTAATTTTGTCGCAAACTTGCAAAGATTATCAGATTTATCAGCAGTTTCTCTCTACGAGTTTGCTCAAGATTTGTTTGCAGAATTAGCCGATGATTTAAAACATCAGCTAATTCTGTGCAGGATTCGATTAACCCCAGAGTCCAGAAATCTGCTTCGGAGCTTTTTTTCCCGGTAAACTTCCTTTCCGCAAATCCAGTGGAGTTTGGCGAATTGCGTCAGTAATTTGAGCAAAGTTCGATCGCACTTGAGAACTGCGCTCAGTCAGCTTATCGACAACGTTGGCTCCAAGCGCAATGTAAAAGGCGTCAACAATTTGGTCGGACGCTGCATCCGCTACGTCGGTCATCGCCAAGGAAGCTTCTTGAGTTGCCGATCGAACAGCCAGCACCATTCCGTTGGTTTCTTCTCCGGCGTCTTGATGCTGGCTATGGTCAATTTCGCGATCGTTGATATCGTCACAGTGCTCCGCGTACCCGTTGCGCTCTGAAGCAATTTGAATCAGCGCATCAGTCGGCATCATCATTTGTTCGCGAACTAGGCGGTAATATTCCCGCACTTCGTCGATATCTATTCCCTCAACTTGGGAGTTTTGCCATTTGCGATGACCGAGTGCCTTGCGGACGCTGGTAATGTCGCTGACTTTGCCGAGTCCGAGTTCAAATTTGAGTTCAGTTCTTGAAATCGTAGTCATCTGTTGGTAGTCCTATGTTTTGTAAATGCTTGCGAGTTTTGTCGATGTCTCGATCGCACTTCATGAAAATCAATTCGAGCTCAACGAAACACCATTTCTGAAAATCTGAGAACTTTCGGCTGTGGAGGACTCGATCGCACTCCGGGCATTCTTCCTCTAGCAACGCCAGTCGGCGCTTAAATGTCGCTTCCGGCATGGAGTCAGTTTTGCGTTGTCGTCGGTTTCTCCGCCCGACGTAGCCGAGTATTTGCTTGAGCTGCGATCGAGTCCAAAAATTACGTCTGCCCCATTCATTCTCAAACTGCGCGGTGAAAGGTTTTCGGCACTTTTGAAGGTATCTCATGAGCTACTTTTGGTATCTTCCCTAGTGAGCCTTCAAGTAGCTCACGGTAGGGTAAAAAAAAGCCTAGCGCCGACCACCACCGGGACCTGGCGCTGTTTCTGAGTTGGTTTCTGTTACCGGGTAAGTTTTTGTTGCGTCCCAGTAGCCATATTCGCGGGCATTGTTCAAAACTTTGTCTGCTGCTTCAGTGGCTGTTTTGCCGAAAGCTGTGACTGTGCAGTTGGGGTTGAAGCTACGTTCAACCACAATTTGATGCTGTTGCTGTAAAATCATTCTGTCTCCTTGTGCCGTTTCGTGGCATTGGGCGAAAGTCACCTATCAGCAGGTTCAGCGCTGATAGGTGGCGTTTTGTTTATAGGACTAACTTACTTTCTCGCGATCGAACAGGTCAAGCAGTTCGCCTTATGATATAAGGTAAAAGTTTCGCGCGACGAATTAACGGGATTTTTTAAGGCGATCAGTAATGATTTCGGAAAGTTCAGGGTTGTTGCCTGCTGCGTCAAGAATCGATCGAAGTGAGTTTGCATAAGCTAATGTCTGCTCGTACTGTTCCGGCATTGCATCAAAAGCTACTCCCGAACCCCACTTGCTGCTTATCGTGTCTGTTTGAACTCTGAGGATACGTGCAAGGAGCCTGACACACTCAGCTCTGTAACCTCTTGCTGCTTCCATTTCTTCATCAGCACCAAGCCAAAGCTTGCAAAATTCACGCGGTTTCATAGGTTGTAAGTCAATGGATCTTCTTTTAACTGCAAACATAATTCCTCCAGGTTGCCTTATACTGTATCGTAATTTAACAACCTAAAGTAAGCAATACTTTACCTGATGATATCATCAAAGTATTGCTGGTTATGGGTTTGAGCTGAAGGGAAAAAGGGTTGAAAAGTTAAATACATAAAGGAAGCCGACATGATCCAAACCATATCGAAAACAGTCACGTTCACATTTGATGAGTTCGTTGCCTGGTATCCAGAGAACTCTGTCCACCGCTACAAACTACACCGGCGATCAAGAATCCAACTTTGAGGAAATCTCAAAATTCCGATAAAAATGATATATCAATAAATGAGAATGACTAAAAACTATACGTAGCAATAATTACAGGTAATTTGCTTGCACTTTGGGGTAGTGGGGGTCGCACGTTCAAATCGTGTCGCTCCGATTTCGATAAAACCTTCTCATAGAGAAGGTTTTGTTGTTACTCATCTTGCTGAAGATTTCCTTTTTCCTCAAATTTCCCTCAAACACACCTCCAACTAACCCCTTTTACGAAAGAACATGAGGGAAAAGCGGTATTTAAATTACCTATATAAATCCACAAAAAATAACCTGCGGTTATCACACCACAGATTATTTTCGACTTTGCCAAAAAAGCTATTTCTTACATCGCGAGTAAAAATATTTTTGAGAAATTCCCTCAACTCTGGCCCGGGGTTAATCTCACGTTCATCCCTACTATTTGGCATAATGGTTCTCGGCTTAATGCCCGATTAGCTTGTGCGATCGCACGCACGAGCGCTCCAACCCCGTTATTGTTGCTATCCAAGCGCGTTGTTTAACATTGTCTGAAAAAGCGTCTCCAGAGAAGTTCCTGACGCTTTTGTCATCGCAGAAATCACACTCTTCTCAGCAAAAGAACAATATAGCCCTGCTTCTAAAAACCAAGGCTGTCCGCTTGGAGCGATGCGGAAATCAAAGAGACTATAATGCTGACAGCCTAGGGCTATATGACATTTTTTAGCAGCATCCCAAACCCTCTCTGTAATCGGGTCGCTAGGATCGACTATCCAAGCATCGATATTATCCTTGGCAACCTTAATCAAGCCACCATCTTCATCTTGACTTAGCTTATTCTCATAACTCCGAATCGGCTGCTTATCCCGATCCATGCGGTACTCTTGCAGCGGTAAGCAGACAAGCTCACCATCCCGAACAATGACACCGCATCTCACTTCTCTGCCGAGCTCAATAAATGTCTCTACCAATACCTCATCTGAATAAGCAAATGCTGTCTGCAAAGCAGTTTCCCAGTCAGAGGAATTTCTCACCAACACTACCCCCAAAGAATTATCTGCATCCACAGGCTTGATCACTGCAGGGAGGGCAATTTGGGGACAATTTCCCGGACGAAGCAGTTCTCCTTGGGGTACACTTACACCGGAGGCCGCCACAACAGCTTTTGCTTTCGCTTTGTTAGCAGTCAGCGCCATCACATCAGGAGTATTTCCCACGTAGGGAATCTTCAGCAAATCAAACAAAGCTCGATAGTATGTCATCCCAGGGATGCAAAACATTTGTGGCAACATCACATCGATTTTGAGTGCTGTCAGAACCTGAACTGCTTCACCTAAAGACATAGGATCGGCGGCAGCGATCGCCTCGGGACTCAGAGATGTGGGAAACCGCCATTGGCGATCCAATAGCTGCAAGCTTCGCTAACGGGCGAAATATAAGCAATATGAAATTCATAAAGTGCTGGATTCGCCGTGGACTCAAGACAATCTTGGGCATAAAAGCGCGATAAATTGCAGTAAAATTCGCTATTCTCAGACCCCACAAAATGCAAAACACGCAGTACCGACACGCTCAATCTCCCGCTAACTCTACAAGTTTACCAATATTAAAGTCAATCCGAATCCAGCCCTTAAATTGTCGCAAATTTTCTAGCAACAACAAGGGTATCTGCCAGTGATGAACCATCAAAAACGGGAGCGGATCGGACAATTCAAAAATCGCATCTTTGCCGCTAGCAATGATTTGCAGCCTGCGCAAAGTTTCGCTCTTTGAGTGCAAATGCGTCACCAATCGCCAAATTTCATGATAGATCCAATAGGTGGGACGACTGGATTTAAGTGGTTGAATTACAGCAGACAAAGGCTCGCGTTCTAAATAAGCCTTTGCCACATCGGGATTGTTGTAGAACATGGTAATGGCTGAATGGGTGCGAGGGTTGCACTCGAGCGCATAAATGCGTCCATCATCATGCGCTTGAATGAAATCAAAAGAAACTTGCCCAGTTAAATTCAAACCACCAACAAATTGTCTGACCCATGCTTCGATTTCTGGCTTGTCTACCATTTCATAGTTGATCTGAAATGCTGACGACTCGCAGCAACAATGCACCCGCAGTTCCCCATCGCGCACAGTGCTGTGGGTGCAGTATTCTTGCCCCGGAATAAACGCTTGCATAATCCAAGGGTTACTCTCAGAGATCGGCAAAGATTTGACAAATGCCGCCGTCTCTGCTTGTGTCACAGGGTAGTTTAGTCAGGTCTAACCGCCGCACAGAGTCGTAGGGAATGCTCTTGAGAATGTATTTTCGCTGTTGCTGGGAAAAATCAAAGTCCAGCACCTGCTGCTGCTTGGTGATGCAGTAGGACTCAGGTACAGAAAGACCTAATGATGCTGCGACTGCCGAGAACTGATATTTATCATCCAATTTCTGAACCATTTCAGGATTGACGTGCATGACGAAGCAATGAGGCGATAATGCTTGTTTGGCTAGAGCATCGTAATAACTAGCAACTGGACTGCAAACCGGGACGTAAACATCAACTCCTTCTTTTTGGACAATTTCTAATAGCGCATCAATATAGTCCTTGGCTTGAGGATTTGGTACGGTATAAAACTTGTCAACTGCCCAAGAGAAGCGATGCCCGGTTAACCAATATTTGTGCGATTAAATCAAAATTACCCGATGACCGGCCCGATCGAACGATCGGGCTAGCTGCAACGCCTTGGTCATCTTGCCACCGCTGACCAAGATCGTTTTAGGATTGGCTGCTACAGTCCTAGACTGAAACAATCTAACTAGAATTGCGGCGAACCAGGCGATCGCCGTTACAGTGATATTCACAGGTAGCACCAACAGCAGCAGCAAGAGAGTTGCAACTGTTTTCACTGAATTTTGCAGCCACCCGTTACCTGCCATTGTTTGACGATCGGGCCCCGTAGCTGCGATCGATATTTTTTGCGTCATCCTTTCCTTATTACCTGAATAAAAAGTGTTTGTAGTGAGGACTTTAGTCCTATTAATTACCTGAATAAAAGGCGTTTGGAGTGCGGAATTTAATCCTCTTAATTACCTGAATAAAAGGTGTTTGTAGTGAGGACTTTAGTCCTGAGATTTTATGAGGACTAAAGTCCTCACTACAAACCTATGTGATTGCTCGGTGTAGGATTGTCGCCTAAACTCGGCGTATCAGCGTGAGACCGTCTCTCACCGGGAGCAGCACCTGCTCTACCCGAGGATCGTCTGCAACTGCTTGGTTGAATTTGGCGATCGCCACCCCGTTAGGAGTAGCCTCACCCGATAGGTAAGGCTGCCCCTGCATGAGGGTATTGTCTACACAAATCAAAGCGTTAGGTGCTAGGAGTTCGGTGTCTAGCAACAAGTTCAAATAGTCTACATATCCAGCCTTGTCGGCATCAATAAAGACCAAATCGAACACCTCCCTTTTGTCGGCGGCTAACTGTTTGAGAGTCAACAGCGCCGGAGCAACCTTAACGGAGATTTTGTGCCCGTCGGGAGACTCTTTAAAACATTGCTGAGCAAACTCGGCCACGTAGGCATCTACCTCGCACGCCACCACTTGACCGTCATCGGGCAGGGCTTGGGCCATCGCGAGGGCGGAATAGCCGGTAAACATACCGATTTCTAAGACTCGCTTAGCCCGAGTTAAATGCACAAAAAATTTGAGAGTTTGACCTTCCAGATGTCCTGAGAGCATTTCTTGCTCCAACTGCTGTACAGTCTCGCTGTCGGAAAACCGCTTGCTCCAATTTTCTGCTTGGGTGCGCTCAACCAGGGCTGCCAAAGCCGGAGACTCCGGCGTTGTACAGCGGTTGATGTAAGGATCTAAGCCACTTGCTAACTCGCTAGCTTGTCGCAATTGAGACTTGAGATTTGCATCAACGCTATCGTCGGCTTCTATTTGCTGTGTGAGATGCTCGAGTTTTGTTGCCAGGATGCCCAGCGGCGTCACAGGTCTCGGGGCTGCTGTCACGCGTTCACCCCTGCTGCGATCGGAGCGCTAGCCGTCTCTAACGACATATACATATCTTCGCCATCTCCACCGCGAGCATAGCCGTGGCAAATTTCTTTGTGGATTGCTAGGATCTCATCCAACTCGGGCCTGGTCAAATCGTTCATGAAAACACAGCTTCCGATCGGCTTGGGAACTGCTGCCCGCACCAAACCATCCCGTGTCCGGCTGATCGATTCTGTGGCTCTCCACAACAACTCAGGGGTGAGATAAGGGCTGTCTATTGCCAAACCGATGCGGCTCATCAAGCCGAGAATCCGATCGCGATCTTCGATCGAAATATAGCCTCGGTGCTGAGCAATAGTTGCCGAGAATGCCATATCAATGTTGACACTGTGACCGTGGAACATGGGAATCTCCGGCGTTAGTTCCAGAGTAGGGCTCCAGGTATGGCCGTATGCAATCACTCGATCGAGATCGAGCTCGTGCAAGTTAGGCACTTCCAGCCCCAACATAGTGTTAATCGCATCATACGTAACCTTGTGAGCGATTTCCCGGAGTTCGGGAGTCCCGTTCAAGTAACCGAAGTGAGTATGCAAAAGTGCTTCGCCGTGCTTTTCCAACAACTCAAAAATTTCGCTGTTGGCGACGACAGCAATCTTGATCAACTCTGCCATGCCGTTACGCACCTGATCCACCGGCAGCGTTTTCAAGAACGAGAAGTCTAAAATCACCTTTCCAGAAGCGTGATAAGCACCCAGACGATTCTTTAACTTACCGTGGTTGACGGCGACTTTGATGGCGACACTCGCGTCAATCAACCCAATCAGCGTCGTGGGGACTCGAATATAGTTAGTGCGGCGGCGGTAAGTGGAACAGGCAAAGCCAGCCACATCAGTAGTTAAGCCACCGCCAACGACCAAAACAGGCTCTTTGCGTACCAGCCCAAAGTCTGCAAACGCATCCACGATCCGCTCAAAAGTCCGTAGCGTCTTGTCTGTCTCTTTGATCGTGACGGGAAAGACTGTTAAGTCTATCTCGTGATGCTTGAAATAAGCCTGCATCTGCTGGCCGTACAAACCGTAGACTGTTTTGTCTACAACCATTAAACAGCGCCCAAAGTGACGGTAGCTCTCTGCAATTTCAGAGTTCTCAAGTCCAAAGGCTCCATCCACGTAAAGCAGGCTGAAGTCAATCTTTTCATATCCCTCAATATGAAAGGCTTTTTCCGTAGCCCTAAAAGTTGCTTGGACGTTACCCATGAGATAATCCTGGTATCTTGACATTGCATAACTTAACATTTTTTATCCGGATCGCGATCGCGAGAATCCAACTCTTAACCCGGTTTTTGGGTCTAATGCTAGTCATGCCCCCGATCGCAGTTTTTTTTCCACGGGAAACTAAAAATCTAGTGCTGTTCGGTGACGCCCAAATCACGCTCTAGAACAGCTAGAGCTCGGTGTCCACTAATTTAGTGGATGTGGCGCAAGGGGACACCCTCAAAACCTAATCTCGCAGAATCCTCTGTGAGTATGGCGTCAGCACTTGGCTTGTGAATGCGTCCCAAACCTTGGTAGATATAGCGCAGGGGCTACACAAAAACAGTATGCTGCCTGCGCTAATTCGGTAGAATTAAGTGGAGCTACTTAACGGTGCGTCAAGAGCCTTTTCTGCAGTTAATAAAAATATTTTGAGATGTTAAACTGTAGAGTACAAAAAGCCCGCCTGACAGGGCAATAACTTTTATTTTTCAACGGCACCAGGTGCAACCATATTCCAATTTACCTGAGAAACACCGTACAAAATAAAATTATCCAAAAGTCCGTAAGCATCCCCGCAATTGTAACCTTTAGCCTCAACACATTTGCGATCGCTATTCTGATTCACAGCCACAAAAATATCGACTCCATCCGGCAAATTACCAGAATACATCATCAACTTACCAAAATCATCAAGGATGCGACCTTTGTCATCCACTGGCGGCAATTTCCACTCTTTCGGATTGTTATTTCCCCCTAACTGAATCGCCCAAGCATAAGTACCATCCAGCGCTCCGTTGTGGGCAGTATATCGATTCCAAACCTGATTTCGCTTCTCCCCGATGCGCGGGTTATTTTCATAACCACCTACCCAATATTGTGACATAAATTTGAGAAAAACTTCAGCTTCCGCAGCAAGTGAACCAGTACCGGGTACCAAATCTGTGTTTCTGCTGCTAAACGGAACTTGCCCTAAATTCCACGACCAGTTTATCGTCCCCGGCTGCGGCTTTATCCAGGTATAAAAATCGCATAGTTTCCCATTCCAGATGCAGTGAGGCCGCTTCACATCCCATCCCTGCCAATAATAAGTCTTCCCGTTCCAGTCGCGTTTATCTGGTTCGCGACCGCCAATATTTTCTACTGCTTGGCTCATAAAAATTCCCCTGTCACCCGCAGTAGGAATTCCTAACTCCGATTTAAAAAAAACCTCCAAAGCCGACCCTTGATGAGTTTCTGGTTTACCCATTTTAGCCGCATATCTGCCTGAAGCCACCAACTGCTGTAAAATAACCGTAGGAAATGCCGGACTGGTATTGGAATAATGATATTGATCGAGAGGATACTGAAGGCATCGCCCAGCCAAAACCTGCAGGGTTTCTGCTAAAATAGGACTTGGCAAAAAATACCCTGCCCTAGGAGAAATGCCCAGTTGGTTTTTAGCTGAACTGATAGATTTGTAGCCCCATTCATTGACAAGTAACTGTTCTTGTGCTTGAAAATCGGCTGGGGTTTTGAGATTGCGAAGCACAGGCAAATTTGCGGTGATATCTTCACCATATCTTGGCGCGCTCCGCTGAAGTCCCGATCGATGCGATAATAAGTGTCCGAGGGTGACGTTTTGCCACTGTTTGTCTGCAAATCCGGTGTTGAGATCGGCACAGTTTTTGTCTTTCACGGACACGGGAAATTTCACTTTTCCCGAAAATACAGCGTGCAAGTTTTGAGGGATAATCGCTACTGGATATTGTTTGTTCAAACCGGGAATTAGCGGCGGATAATGCTCTGAATCGAACAATTTCATGCCTTCAATTTGGTCGTCAGTCAGTTCTAAATTTGCCCGATCGCGCGCCGTCTGTTTCAGCGCCCAGCGCACCATTGCAAAGGTAACAGGCTTGCTGATGCTGCCCATACGCATGGGGGTATCTGCCGCGACGGGGGGAGCCAGAGGAGCCGCATATCGGTCGCCGCAAGCCGGATTTACATTATTAGTCGATCGGCCTTTCATGCGCCCTAAACCCCAAACACCCACGGGTTTTCCTTTAACAGAAACACCGAGTACGGCCGCACCCACGCACCGATGCTGCATGAATTGGGTTAGGGATTGTAAAATAGGCTGGAGTTGCGCGTCGCCGCTACCGCTAACGGGGATGCCTTCTTCCGCCAAAGCTATGTTGTTGGACTCAGAAACCTTTCCCAAGCCTCCTAAGAGGATAGCTGAAACTAAAGTCAAAATTGTGTAGAAAAATCTGCTTGATTTTTGTCGATCGCCTGCAATCTTTGTCATAAAAAACTCCTGTTTTAAAATAGAGGGCGGTGTTGAGTTTCCCGCCCTTGGGCAGCGTTGAGTGAGACTATTAAGGTAGTGAAGGTGCAGACAAGAATACTTGATTTTGGTTGACGTTAATTAAGTTTGTATCTTGTACAACGCCAATCAAATTATGCTTGTAGAAGATACCAGTATCTTGAGCTTTATCGCCGCTCCAATTGCCTGCTTGGAGAGAATAGCCGTCCGCTAAATTGCCTTTGATTTGAATTTTATCTTGACCTAAAACAAAATCCGTAATTGTCGCGTGGCCAGTTCCGAGGTAGTAAACGTTATTAACGTTGCCGAGTACAAATGTGTCGGTTCCCGCGCCACCTGTCAGAGAATCGGATTCGCTACCTGCGCCTATACCGTTACCAGCACCCGAAAAATTAGCACCGTCAAGGTAATCGTTACCGTCGCCGCCGATCAGATAATCTTTGCCGCTTCCTCCGAATAGGTAATCGTTGTGAAGCCCTCCCGATAGCGTATCTTTACCAGCGCCTCCGTATAGGAAATCTTCGCCAGCTTCGCCGTATAATTTATCGTTACCGCTGTCGCCATTTAACTTGTCGCTGCCAAAGCCGCCGTAGAGGATATCATCTCCGCCGCGACCGAATAATTGATCGTCACCTAGATCGCCGTAGAGGGTGTCATGTGCAATCTGAATTTGACCTTGACCGTTAATTGTAAAATCGTCTCCAACTAGGGATTTATGGAATTGACCGTCGCCGTTGACAGTATTGTTGTCGTCGAATTTAGTACCCTTAATAACTGATGACATTTTTGTGGCTCCTATTTGTTGTGGATTTGGTGCAATTGCTATTGCGACCAATCACTTTGTTCTATATAAATTAGTTTCTTCTCAAATCGAGTTACCGACAATGGGGATAAAATCAGGTAATTTAAAAGGCTTAAAACTGGTACTTGGCAATGATATATTTGGGAAAATCAGGTACTAAAAATATTAAAATGGGAAAAAGTCAGGTTGGCGATCGCCCTTGCTCCCCGGAGCTGTATATTCTGTTTTTTTAAGTGTAACTACTTAGCGTAACTTGCCAATTGTGTAAATTTGCAGTAAAATAAACAGTATTAATCTCTACATTAAACCTAATTCACCGCTTGAAGCCTAAGTATTTGTACGTAACTATCGGTCGATATTATGAACTCAGAAATAGAATTTCCTTGGCTCAAAGCAAAAGAAGCTGCCGATCGCATTTTTGCTCAAAACACCGGTAAATATCTCAGCGACATCGAAATGAAAGTCCTTCAAGGTTCCTGGGAAGGCAAAAGTTACGATGAGATTGCCAAAACATACGGCTACAGTGCTGAATACCTCAACAAAGATGTCGGCAATAAATTGTGGCACAAGCTTTCAGAAGCCTTAGCAGAAAAAATTACTAAGAAAAATTTCAAAGAAGCTCTGAGGAGAGCTTGTGAAGCAAAACCAAGTCAATCTATTCACACAAATCCGCCTTTAAAAACATTACCGACGGCGGCAAATTTGCAGTTTCCCGAAGGTTGCGTAGCCTTAGACTCACCTTTTTATATAGAGCGT
>JAUBOH010000095.1:2488-18773 GCA_036700145.1 Microcoleus occultus BM001215366 | reverse complement strand
AGGCATTCTTGGCACTACCCCTACAAATCCTCATGAATCATTTAGGATTGCTATAAAAGCCCTGCTTGCCGATAATACGATAGATGCCCGAATTGCGGGAAACAAGAACGTGCCTTTTTACCATTATAAAAAAACGCCCGCGTCAAACGCTTTAACCGATCTGATTCGCGCCGTACTTCGTATGAACGCAACGGTGCAAAAATCAGGGACACGCCTCATGCGGGGTACGGGAATAACCAATGCTCGGTGGCAAACGCTTAGTGAGTTATTCGCACTTTCCAAGCGGGTCACGGTAAGCGAATTGGCGCGGCATATGGGTTTAACGCGACAAGCCGTACAACGAATCGCCGACGACATGGCAAGCGACGGTCTGGTTGAGTTCGCCGAAAATCTCGGCGACGCCCGCGCGATGCACTTGCTGCTCACGGAAGCAGGCAAAGCAACGTATCACGATGCGTTGGAGCGCGAATGGCAGTGGACAAATGCGATCGCCGAAGACTTTGACGCTGAACAAATCACTTGTGCTGTGGCACTTGTGGAAGCCATTACGCAGAAAATGCAAACCGATGATTGACAACATACTGTCAATACGGTAGGATTGAGAAGTTGACAGTATATTGTCAATATCTCTCGCAAGCAAGCCACCAACCAGATGCCACACACAACCGCCGCCGAACTGTTCGATCCGCATAACCCGCGATTTACGGCCGATCGATTCACGCTCCTGGCACAGATGCGCTCTGAGGCTCCCGTGACATTCCTGCCCGCACTTAATGTTTACGCCGTGACGCGGTGGCAGGAAGTGCACGACGTTTTGGGTGATGCCGTGACATTCGCGTCATCCGAGGCGTTTAGCGCGGGACTTCATCTCGCGCCCGAAGCCAGTGCCATCTATTCACTCAAATCACCGCTGTTTGCCTACAACCCGATCAACGTGGACAAGCCGCTCCACACCCGCTTACGTGACCCGCTGATGGCGGCGTTCTCCCCAAAGCGCATTCAGTCGCTCGCCCCGACAGTGATCGCGGATGTAGAAGACCTGCTCGATTCGATCGCGGCGGCGGGCGATCGAACTGACCTGCTCGCCACCTTGTGCAAGCCGCTTCCGTTGCGAACGATCTGCCGACTACTGGGTGTTCCACTTGCGGACGCCGAGAAGTTGAGCGGTTGGTCGGATGCGCTGATCGCGTTCCAGACACCGGGCTTACCAGTTGAGGTGCAAGTCAGCGCAGCACACGGTTTGCGGGCGTTGGAAAATTACGTCCGCGACACGATCGCCCAAAAAGCCGCGACACCGGACGAAGGTTTGATTTCCGCGTTGGTCGCCGGTCGCGCTGCTGGGGAAAACGATTTGTCAGACGATGAGTTAGTCGCGGACATTGCGATCGTTTTCTTTGCCGGACATGAAACCACCATCAATACGATCGCCAATTCGTTCTACTCGCTTTTGAATCGGCGTGACTACTGGGAAGCCGTCGCATCGGGAACCGTGGACACCGAAAATCTCACCGATGAACTCTTGCGCCACGACACATCGGTGATGGGCTTATACCGACGTGCCACCGTGGATACTGCGATCGGCGGCGTTCCCGTGCCGCAGGGCGCGACGGTTTGGGTCTCCTATGGTGCAGCGAACCGCGATCCTGCCCTGTTCGACGCGCCGGAAACGCTCCAGTGTCCGCGCGCTAACGCCCGCCAGCATTTGACGTTCGGCTACGGCGCTCACTATTGCGTCGGGCCGTTGCTCGCTCGTCTGCAATTGCGCGAGGCGGTCACTCGTGTTGCGAAGCGTTTTCCACAGATGCGTCTTGAGCCGGGCGCGATCGTGCTGGAAATTCCGCACCACGGCCTTCGCGCCCCGATCGCGCTTCCGGTGTTGCTGAAATAATTTTGTCATACCGATTGAATAGGATATGGAGGAAAAATGAAAGCGATCGTAATTAACGCATACGGCAATGAGGACGTTTTGGATTACATCGATGTCGATCGTCCAGAGCCGAAAGCGGACGAAGTTCTGGTGAAAGTTCACGTCGCGGCGGTCAATCCGGCTGACTGGAAAATCCGCGATGGGATGGGCGAAAGGTTCGGGTTCAAACTTCCGCTCATTCTTGGGGGCGACATCGCCGGAACCATCGAAGAGGTGGGGGATGGCGTTGAAAATTTCAAGAAGGGCGATGCGGTTTATGGAATGACTCTTTCGGGCCTCTCGGGTGGTTATGCCGAATACGCGATTACAAAAGCGGACGCGATCGTGATGAAACCGGACAGCATCAGTTTTGAAGAGGCGGCGGCGATTCCCATCGGCGCGTTGACTGCGTGGCAAGCGATGTTCGATTTGGCGAATCTGAGCAAAGGGCAAAGAATTTTGATCGCCGGAGCGTCGGGCGGAGTCGGCTCGATGGCGGTTCAGCTTGCCAAAGCGAAAGGCGCGATCGCGATCGGCACGGCTTCGGGCAAAAACGAACAATTCGTCCGCGATTTGGGCGCAGATGAATTTGTCGATTACACGCGGCAACCGTTTGAAGAAGTCGTCAAAGACGTGGATGTCGTTTTCGATACGATCGGCAGCGACACCCAAGAGCGAGCGTTCCAAACTCTGAAAAAGGGCGGCTTTCTGGTTTCGGCGGTGGAGACTCCATCCGAAGAAAAAGCACGCGAATTGAGCGTAGAAGTCGCTCGGGTCTTTTGTAAGCCGAGCGCGCAGCAATTAGCCGAAATCAACCGGCTGATTGAAGAAGGCAAATTGAAAATACACATCGAAACGGTTCTGCCACTTACAGAAGTAAAAAAAGCGCATCAACTTTCCCTCATGGGGCGCACGCGCGGCAAGATTGTTTTGCAAGTCGGAGCATAGTCAGGACTTACGCAGAGGGCGCACTGCAATACCCCCTGCGTAAGTCCTAATGGAGTAGAAGAGAGACCAAAGCAAAATTCAGGAGAAAACTAATGAAAATGAAAAAAGCACTAATCACAGGAGCCAATAAAAGTATTGGTTTCGCAACTGCCCGTCAACTGTTGCAAAAGGGATATTACGTTTATTTAGGCAGCCGTAATTTAGAGAATGGTCTGGAAGCAGTAGAAAAGCTTAAAGCCGAAGGATTAACCGATGTGGAAGCCATCCAAATAGATGTCAGCGATGATGAATCGGTAAAGGCAGCCCGTGCCGAAATAGGCAAAAAAACCGAAGTGTTGGATGTGCTGATCAACAACGCCGGTATCAGTGGTGGCATGACTCAAACAACAAGTACAGATATAGCTGTTTTTAAGCAGGTGTTTGATACCAATGTGTTTGGTGTTGTGAGAGTTACCCAGGCTTTCATGGATTTGCTGCAAAAGTCGGCGCTACCCCGCATCGTGAATGTAACGTCAGGCTTGGCTTCGCTCACCCTGCACAACGACCCTACCTGGAAGTATTACAATGTTAAAGCGGCTGTTTACAGCCCATCAAAAGCGGCACTTAATATGTACACTATTGCTTTGGCTTACGAATTGCGGGATACACCGTTTAAAGTTAATGCTGTTGACCCCGGATTTACTGCCACAGATTTCAACCAGCATAGCGGAACCGGTTCCGTCGAGGATGCCGCTGCGCGTTTAGTGAAATACGCCACCATCGACGCTGACGGTCCGACAGGAAAGTTTTTTAGTGATGACAACAGCCCAGAAACGGGAGAAAGCCCCTGGTAGTTTCAGGTTAGTTAACAACCTCATTGCGTGCCTCTCTCAGAAGTAAAAAAAGCACATCAACTTTCCCTCATGGGGCGCACACGCGGCAAAATTGTTTTGCAAATTGGGACATCGTTTTGAAACAGTAGAGTACAGGTTGCGATTCAATTCGTATCCATCAAGATGTATCTGAAATTCCTAAGCCTACCTTTCTAGCTGTCGTTTCTTGAATGTAGTTGACATTTGACATTCATCATGAAAAATCAAGAATCCGCTATCATTTTTGACCAGAAATATGCCGCTTCCTATGACAAGGGGACTGCATTCCTGGCTCCAATGCGCGATGCACTACATGCTCTTATTCGCGCAATACTTGCCGAACTGCCGATCGAAGCACGGATTCTCTGTGTCGGTGCCGGAACTGGCTCGGAATTGATCAATCTTGCCGAAGCATTTCCGCAGTGGCAGTTCACTGCTGTCGAGCCTGCGGCTCCGATGCTTAACATTTGTCGCCATCAGGTTGAAGAGCGTGGCTTTACCTCGCGCTGCACCTTCCACGAAGGCTACCTCGATTCACTGCCTGCATCTGAGCCATTCGATGCAGCAACTTGTCTTCTGGTCTCTCAATTCTTTATGAAGCAAGAAGAAAGGCGTAACTTTTTCAATCAGATCGCTTTACGACTTCGCCCTAATGGATATTTGATCAGTTCTGATGTAGTTTCCGATCTTTCCACTTCCGCCTATCAAAGCCTTCTCACTGTCTGGCTACGGATGATGAGAACTCCCGAAATGTCGGATGAGGACATCGCAAGAATCCGTGAGAAACTCTCTGTCGCCTATAGTCGTGATGTAGCTGTGTTACCACCCCATGAAGTCGCATCAATCATTTCGTCCAGCGGCTTCGACCCACCCGTGCTGTTTTTTCAGAATCTTCTTATCCATGCTTGGTTTTCAAGACGAACAGCACTGGATTAAAAGTCCTCAACAGCAGCCGAAAAAGGCGCTGCATCCGATCGCCTACAGCTTCGCTCGTTCCCCGCTACGGCATAAAGCAAAATTCAAACAAAAAAGGAAAAACCATGATCTTGGTAACAGGAGCCACCGGACAATTAGGAACAGCAGTAGTCCAAAATCTACTAAAAAAAACATCCGCCAACCAAATTGCCGCACTTGTGCGTGACGAAAGCAAAGCCTCTGCCTTGAAAGAAAAAGGGGTAGACATACGCGTAGGCAACTACGATGATACTGCTTCACTTGACAACGCCATGCAGGGAATTGAAAGGGTTTTGCTGATAGCTGGAACGGATGAAGATAACCGCATAAAGCAACACCAAAATGTCGTGGATGCCGCAAAAAAGGCAGGGGTTCAATGGGTCGCCTACACCAGTCGATCGTTGAAAGACAGAAACACTTTGGCAAACAAGTTGATGGAGGGTCATTTTCAGACGGAAGATTACATCAAGGAGTGTGGGTTGAACTATGCCATATTTCGCAATGTCTTGTATGTGGACACCATTCCCCAGTTCGTAGGGGAAAGAGTTTTTGATACGGGTATCAACTTACCAACCGATCGCGGAAGAGTCCCTTTTGCCCTGAGAAGCGAAATGGGAGAAGCCATCGCGAATGTACTGTTAGAAAGCGATCGCGGGAACCGAATCTACAAACTCACAGGAAGTGAGTCCTATTCCTTTGATGATGTTGCAGCCACCCTTTCCGACTTATCAGGTAAGCAGGTAGATTATACACCGGCTGAGAAATCAGCATTTGAGGCGCAAATGAAAGAACGCGGCGTCCCCAAAACTACGATTGAGAGGGTCACAGGTTTTCTAACCGATATTAAAAACGGGCAGGAAGAAGAGGTAAGCCCCGACCTAGAGAACCTGCTTGGGCGAAAGCCTGCATCGCTTAAAGAGGGGTTGAAAGTTCTTTTTAATTTATAGGGAGACTGTAAGTTGACACGAAGAAGGGTACGGCGCGTGTCCCTACTGCTTTATAAACCCGGGATAGGCTGTAAGTCGATCGCACTCTTTGCACCTCGGCGTACCCTAAAAAGCGATTAAGAGGCTCAGAAATTCACTTTTGCAACTTCGCCGGCGACAACATTAACAGTTTGTTGAATCTGACTTCCATCAACTTTTAACTGATAAGTTCCAGGAGAAAGCTCGATCGCCCCAAACCATCCTTTACCATCCGCCCGCAGTTGACGCACCTTGCCAGCAGCATCGATCGGCTGTAAAGTCAAGTTCGCGCCGTCGCAAGTTCGATCGCACTTCTGCAAGATTCCGGCGATCGCGCCTGTAGTCGGGCGCGACTTCCAAGGCATATCAGGAATCCCCACCGGAGTCGCCCACACAGGCTGAGTTTGAACGGTTCTGCCCGTCGCGCCGTCAACGTATTGACTCGGTTGCGACAGCGCTGTATAAAACCAATCATTGCTCTGCAACACGTATTTCCAAGGCTGGCGGGGCAAATCGCCGCTGCCGCCCGATCGCAGTTCGCCGTTAGTGTAAACATTGCTGCTAGCGTAGGAATACAGCACCGTACCCGCGACGCGATTTCCTGACGCAGAGGGCGCTTCAGCGCGGCGGATCTGCGCGAGGGTGTCTTCGATGTAGTTGAGGTAATTGCCGGGGCCGATCGCAATTTGGCGGTTGTACTGGTGGTTTTTCGCGTACTCGATCCAATTGTCGTAACCCCGCTTCTGCTGCGGCTTGTACTCGCGCTGGTAAGTCATCGGCATCGCCATATCGATGATCCCTTCTTCCAGCCAAGCCCGCCAATCCTGCAAAACTTCTTTATAGGGTTGCGTTTTATACCAAGCTTCATCGTTTTTCGGGCCGTCACCCCAGGCGATCGTCGCCGCCGTCACTTTCACTTGCGGTTTAATCGCAAGGGCTTCTACATAAAGCTTCCGCACTAATTCTGTCACTCGATCGCGCCGCCACTGCATCCACGCGGGATCGCTTGGTGTCGGTTTGCCGATGCGGCCGGTTTGTCGGTTGAAACGGGCGATCGAAGTGGGATTGTAGCCCCAATCCGGCCCGCCGTAGCGCACGTAATCCAACTGTACGCCGTCCACATCGTAGCGCTTCAGCAAGTCCAAATACACGGAAACAGTATAATCTAAAGCGTCTGGATGGCCGGGATCGAGAAAACCTTTAGCTTCGCCACCGTAAGTCAGCATTGCCCAATTGTCGGTTCCCGGGGCATTGGGCCCGTGTTGTTGCCAAACATGATTGGCGGGGAGTTTGCCGCCCGAAACCACCGGCAGCGTTACCATCCAAGCGTGGACTTCCATACCTGCGGCGTGGGCTTTGTCAATCAAATCTTGGAGAGGATCGAAACCGGCGGGAACGTTGGAATCGAGGGTGCGTGGCTCGATCGTACTCGTGTAAAAAGCATCACCTCGGCGGCGGACTTGGGCGACGATCGCGTTTGCGTTGGCCAGTTTCGCGTCTGCGATCAATTTTGTCACTTCTTGAGGTGTTTTGAAGCCCGGGTTAAATGCGTCTACCCAGAAGGCCCGAAATTCGGCGGTTTGGGTTTGTGGAGGCATAGTTGCGTTAGCGAAGCCCTCGAAGAGGATCGCGCGATTTTGGAAATTTGACAGCCAGCCTGGAGTCAGGAGAAAACTCATTGTTAAGGCGATCGAAAAGAGACTTGACAAAAAGAATGTTTTGGGTTTACGCATCAGAATTGTGTGAGGGAGCGTTTAACTGTTGTTTACGGACTTTTGGTTTGAGCGTCCGCTTGACATTTTCGCACAATGGTATATTAAGTGGGCAAATAAGTAAAATCGGTATTGCAAAACACGCGCTATGCAGGAAAAAGTCGATCGCGCTTCTTGCTCCCTTCCCGGTAGAAGATTATCTACTTCTTTCTGATTCTTCCTCTTTCTTCCTTCGTGTGCTTCGCGTCTTCGCGGTTCAATAACACTACTCCCATTTCGGCTAAAATCAATTTAACTCGCGATCGTACTTTTCTCAACAAATGATAGCACCGCATTTTCACAAAATAGCCATTCCGGGTGAAAGCAACACAACAGCCAGCAATCTCCTCGAAAAAGTAGACTTGTTGCGCCCAGAAGCAACCCGGAAGTTGCAGCAAAGCCAGAGAGGAGAAAAAGGACAATTTTTAACACCTTCCTCCGTGGCAATTATCATGGCGAGAATGTTTGATTTTAACTGTCCCGATATATCCTTGTTAGATGCCGGTGCTGGTATTGGTTCGCTGCTAGCAGCAGTTGTTTGCGAGCTTTGTCAGCGCCCCCAAAAACCTCGCACCTTGCACATTACAGCTTATGAAATTGACATTATTTTGATTGATTACCTCAAACAAACTTTAGACTGGTGCAGTAGAGAATGTCAAAGTGCAGGTATATCTTTCACCTATGATATTCGTCAACTAGATTTCATTCAAGACGCTGCTGATATGTTACAGCCTAATTTATTTACACAGGCATTAAAGCTCGAATTTACAAATGCAATTATCAATCCTCCCTATGCCAAGATTAACGCTAAATCCCACGTCCGAACTTTGCTCCGTTCCATAGGAGTAGAAACCAGCAATCTCTACGCTGGTTTTATAGTTGCAGCCGCTCACCTGCTCAAACCAAACGGTGAATTAGTATCGATTACTCCCCGCAGTTGTTGCAACGGTTTATACTTCCGAGATTTTCGCAAAGTATTCCTGCAAATGATGGCTTTACGCCAAGTACATATCTTTGAATCGCGACAAGAAATATTTCGCGATGATGCGGTGCTGCAAGAAACTATTATTGTGCGCGCAACCAAACAAATAGAACAGCCAGATACTGTACTGATCGCCTCAAGCAACAGCGCTGGCGACAACTTGATTTTGTCTCACCGACTCCCTTATACCGCTCTAATTAATCCCCAAGATTCCGACCAATTCATTCGGATTTTACCCGATTCAGTCAGCCAGCAAGTAGTCGAGCAAATGGCTCAATTTACCTGCACCCTAGAGGAATTAGGCTTGACAGTTTCCACCGGAAAAGTTGTAGATTTTCGCGTTCGTTCTGACTTGCGGCTAGAACCGGAAAACGGTACAGTCCCGCTGATTTATCCAGCACACTTCTCGGCTGGCGGTGTTGAATATCCCGCAGCAACGAGAAAGCATCAAGCTTTAGCTATCACGGAAAAAACTGCGACGCTGCTGATACCTAACGAACATTATGTTTTGACCAAACGCTTCTCATCAAAGGAAGAGAAAAAGCGAATCGTTGCAGTTGTATGGGATGCTAACAAAATTAAGAGTTCTAGCGTTGGTTTTGAAAATCATTTGAATTACTTTCACCAACAAGGACGCGGGTTAGACCTCACCCTCGCGCGAGGATTGGCAATTTATCTGAATTCAAGCTTGGTAGATGCGTTTTTCCGACTGTTCAACGGACACACTCAAGTTAATGCTACAGATTTGCGAAATTTGAAGTATCCTAATTTAGAGCAATTACTTTTACTCGGGACTCTAATGGGAGAAATATTTCCTACACAGCGGGAGATTGATGAACTTGTCGAGAAACAACTGCTGAACGCGACAAATCCGCTCGAATTTTTATGAGGGCTTGCATTCCGATGCTGCAAACAGCTTTTATTACGGGGCGATGCTAAAATATACTATTTATATAGCTGTCGGTGGCATCGGAATGCCATATACTGTGATGCAAGGGTTGAGTTGACCGGAAATTGTCGATCGCACTCAGTACATCAAATAAGTAACTAGCCAAAATATCTTTGCAATGGAAAAAAAGCAGCATAACGCTGGATTGTGGGTATCAGTATTGTACTTCGCTCAAGGTCTCCCTTACACCGTCGTTAATTTAATGTCGGTGATTTTTTTGAAAGGTATGGGAACCAGCAACGAACTGATCGGATTGACAAGTCTTTTGTCTTTTCCCTGGGTATTAAAAGGTTTGTGGGGCCCAGTTGTTGATTTGTATTCAACTAAACGCAAGTGGATTTTAACAACCGAAATCATTTGTGCTTTTTTGTTTGCTTTGCTGGCTTTTGGTGTGCTGACTCCCCAGCCTATTATTATATCGCTGGTCATCTTTACGGCGATCGCCTTTGTGTCAGCTACTCATGACATCGCCATTGACGGATTTTATTTAAATACGCTCAATAAAGACCAACAAGCACTATTTGTCGGCGTTCGCAACACGGCTTATAGAGGCGCTGTCATTGCCGGTAGCGGTGTCTTGGTTTTCTTCGCAGGTAAAATAGCAGAAGAACATTTAGTCACCGGAAATGGTGGCGACACCAAAATATATCAGGATATTCCGCTTTCATTTTTCGGCTCGTCTTTTAGCGTGTCGGCGCTTAAATATGGATGGGCGACAGCATTTGGCATTTGTGCCATTATGTTTGTGCTGATTTATCTATTTCAACGGTGGTATCTACCCTATCCTAAAAATTACGATGTCGAAGTCGGCGCACCTAGGAAAACAACCAGCTTTATCGAGGCATTTAAAACCTATTTCCAGCAAGATAAAATAGGTTGGATTGTGACTTATGTCTTGATTTTTCGCTTGGGCGATGCGTTGACATTTAAAATGGCTCCTCCATTTTTAATGGATAAAGTTGAGAAAGGAGGGTTAGCTGTTTCTACCTCGGAGATGGGTTTGCTGTCTGGTACTGTCGGGGTGATTTTTTTGTTGATAGGAGGGTTGCTGGGCGGCTATTTGATTGCGAAACAAGGATTGAAAAAATGGATGTGGCCGACGGCAATTCTGCAAAATTCGACTAATGTGCTGTATTGGATGTTGGCAATAAATCAGCCGGGGATTGAATGGGCTTATGCCGTAAACTCGATCGAGCAATTTACCTACGGACTTGGCGTAGCTGCCTATACAGTGTTCTTAATGCGGACTGTCCGCCCCGAATACGAAGCATCTCACTACGCGATTACAACGGCTTTTATGGCCGCCGGAGTGCTGATTCCGGGCGTTTTTAGCGGCTACTTGCAGGCGAATCTCGGCTATCAAAATTATTTTTTGATGAGCGCGCTGGCTGTGATTCCCGGTATGCTGACGATTTTCTTTCTGCCGCTAGAAGATGAGAAAAAATTAGCATCCACGCCCAGGCCTGGACTTGACGATTTCGATTAATCTCAAGTCCGGTCGCTATAATTATAGTATCCGGGCAGGGCGGGTTTACCAAGATATGCACTACTTTTTCGAGATTTCGGTGAACCCGCAAGGCGAGCGGAATATTGATGTTTTTAATCATGGAATTGGTATAAATTGTGTGTGGCGTTCATAAGATAAAATAAGGACACAACAATGTTGTGTCCCTACCGAATATCTGTATTGCCAGCCGCTAATTAAATCGAAATAAAATCGCTAGCTGTCAGCGGACTCCTTCGGAGGCCCGGAATATTGGCAAGAATTTGGCCGTTACTTGCAATTTCGATGGTTGTTGAAACCTCGCCTTGATTAACTTTCACTTGGTTAAAGCTCAAACCTCTGCTTAAACCGATTAAATCTTGACCCTGTTGAAAGTCTATAATTGTGGCTGTACCGGCACCTGCTCGTAAAACTAATACGTCGCGTCCAGCGCCGCTAATTAAGAGATCCGCACCCAGTCCGCCAATTAGGGTATCGTCTCCTTCTCCACCGCTCAAATTGTCATCTCCTTTACCTCCGAATAGCAAGTCATTGCCGGCGCCACCGCTGATAATATCGTTGCCACCGTTGCCATTGAGAGTGTCATTGCCCCCGTTGCCAATGATAATATCCTCACCTCCTAAACCAAAGGCTGTATTGTTGGCATCGTCGCCTACTAATTGGTTAGGTTTCGATGGATCGAGAGCAGTTTTTATTGCGACAACGTTTCCGATAAATGAGTTTCCCGGAGCGGTTCTTAATTGCTCTAAGCTGCTGCGCGATCGCAGCGCTGTTCCAAAGGGTGGCAGCGCATAGTCTAAGCCAGCTAACAGCTCTAAATAATCGGAATCTGTGAAAGTGAAATCAGGGCGATTCAACTGGTCTACAGAGATTTGTGTCGCAGTCAAACCGGGAGGAGGAGAAGTTAACAAACCGGTTTGCGTGTGCTTGTCCAAGACAAGTAGCGGGTTGATAATCGGGTTTGTATATGTTTCAAGAACTACTTTTCCGGGAATAAAAGCTTCTCCTCCTAAACTCACAAAATCGCCGCTAACTATGTAGTGAGTTACATTTTTTCCGGCGCCGGCTTTCTGCTTAAATGTATTGACTGTGCTCTGAGCAATTCCGGGAGAATTGAAGGTGACAATATCTCCAATAGTAGAGGTAAATTCAGTTGCGGCTAGCTGCGTTAAAGCGCCGCCCAAGCTGTGTCCGAGAAGGTCTGGGGGCAAGCGGCGGGGGTTTTTTGCTGTGTCTTGACTGATTTGTGTCAGCCAATTTCCTAATGCCTGTTTGTTGGCTTCAAATTGGTTGAAACCGACGCCGCGCTTGTCTGCGTTGGCAACATCGTCTACCAGGGAGTCGGTGCCGCGAAATACCAAAACGGGGGGTTTGTCTGGGGTGGTGGAAATTAAGCCGATCGCGTGAAATCCAGTCCCCGGATCGTCAAAGGTGCGATCGATTTGGTAGCCAGCAGCCGTCAAACCAGTTTGAACTAAAGTTTGAAGCTGGGGGTTGTTATCTATATAAACAAGTTGCTTCGCTATGTTTTCGTAAGCGGCGGGGGAGGACGGCATATTTTTATTGTTTCCTGTCGTTTGATTGGGAATTGCTTTTTAAGCTTGTTAATTCATTTTACAGTAAGCGGCGTTTATTAACAATATAAATTTATCATATCGCCCTGCTTTGTAGGGGCGGCTTTAGCAACAAAAAACTTTTGATAAATCACAATCTCGGTACAATACCCGCCCTGATTTGTAGGGGCGGGTTTAGCAAAGTATATTTTGGCAAAAAAACAATTTAGGTACCATAACCGCCCTGTTTTTGCGCCACCAGAATTACTTTTTTCGCACTAAAGCTGCACAAAATCCGGGCGTGTAATGTCGCTGGCCGCCACGCCTCTGAGAGTAGCCAGAATTTCCCCAGTAATCGGGATAGTAATTAAAGCTCCGTCAACACCTTGGCTTACTCTAATTTGAGGAAAAGTTAGACCCCGCGATAGTGCAATTAAATCTTCACCTTTTTTAAAATCGGCGATTACGTCTGCTCCACCGCCGGATTCCAATACAAAGCGATCGCGCCCTGCGCCGCCCATTAAAAAATCGTTGCCAAATTCACCGGAAATCAAGTCGTTTTCGTCGCCGCCGTCCAAATAATCGTTATCTCTGCCGCCGTACAAAAAGTCGTCGCCAGCGCCGCCGCTGATGCTGTCATTACCTCGATTGCCTCTGAGAGTATCGTTGCCGCCGTTGCCGATAATTGTATCTTCTCCAGGGCCACCGGTCGCCGTATTGTTGCGATTGTCCCCTGATAAATAATTGGGTTGCAAGGGAGCTAAACCGAATTGCATTTGTCTGATTAACTGTACAAAAGAAAATTCTGGTGCTGTTCTCAAACTCTCTGCACCTGCTCTGGTTCTGATTGCGACTGACACATTTGGGAGGGGAAAATTCATCGCAGCGATAAACTCGTTAAAATCTGAGTCGTTGTTATAAGCAAAGTCTGGGCTGTTTAATTGTTCGATGGAAATTTGCCTCTGGAAAAAATCTGCTGGGGGAGTAGTTAACAAATTTTCGGTTCGATGTTTTGCCAAAACAGTTGAGGGATTAATACTCGGCTCTGTAAAAGTTTGGATAAATACTTTCCCGGGTATAAATGCTTCCCCAAACAAGCTGACGAAATCTCCGCTGACTATGTAGTGATTGACATTTTTGTTGCCGGCTCTGCTGAGATTTCTCCGAAAAGTGTTGAATGTACTCTGTGACACTCCCGGAGAGTTGAAAGTAAAGATATCGCCGGTTATGGATGTGTATTCTGTCGCTACAATTTGAGCGACTGCTCCGCCCCAACTGTGACCGATGACATCTGGCAATAATTTGCTGGGGTTTTTAGTAGTATCCTGACCGATTTGGGTCAGCCAGTTTTTGATGTTATCTCTGTTGTTTTCAAATTCGGGTAAGCCGATGTCGCTGGAGTCGGAAAATATAGCGTCGCCGTCGATGAAATCTGTGCCTCGAAATACGATGGCTGGCGGTTTTTTGGGGTCTGAGGAGCCGAAGCCGATCGCATAAAAGCCGGTTTCTCGGTCGTCGAATATGCGATCGATATAGTAGCCGTTGGTATCGAGGAAACGCGAAACTTGATTTTGTGCGTTTGGCTTTTGATTCAAAAAAACAATTGATTTAGCTAGAGCTTCATAAACAGCAGGCGAGGCAGTCATATTATATTTTGTGTTTGTTGGTATTTGCGATCGCTCAAGATTAGAGCTAATTGTCCAATGCCAGTCATTATAACTGACAAGATTTGTATGGTACACTTGAGAAGATCAACTCAAAAATATTTTTTTGCGGTTATGGCTATCATTCGTCAATACATTGCTCCATTTATAGCGATATTAGTATTTTTCGCGGCTCTGGTAGCAGTCAGCGCTCGCATCTTTTTGCCGGCTGACATGGCGGCCCCGGCACCGATTGAGGAAGCGATCCCGCAAAAGCAAGCGGCAGGAGTAAATCCCATTTTTTTGGGGCTAAGTTATTCTCCTCTCCGTGTCCGCTGAGCGGATGTCGGCTGAGCTGATACCGGGCTATTGGCTGCGATCGGGCTCTGGACTCGATCGGGCAAAACTGCTAAAGTTCCTGCACCGGACTTACGGAGAGCTTTATCCCGATCGGGAATTGGGACATCTGGCTCAAACTGTCGAGCAGTATTTTTCTAACCAGACGCCGGTTTGGTGGGTAGAGTGCCAGAAAAACAGCCCGGAAGGGGAAGAAATTTTGCCCGCGCTTCCCTCGCAGTATCTCAATCCCAAATCTCAAGTCCAAAATCTCAAATCGGTTGTGGGATGTTTGTGGTTGGGAAATGCGATCGACCAAGCTACTGGAGCGCGCCACTCTCACATTTTTCTGCTGTACATAGCACCGGAACACCGCAGACGGGGACTCGGTGCAGCTTTAGTTATTCATGCGGAAAATTGGGCGAGACTTCGGGGCGATCGGCAGATTGGTTTGCAAGTTTTTCTGAGCAATCAACCAGCGATGAATCTCTATCAAAAATTAGGTTATCAAAGCCATTCTGTCTGGATGATAAAGTCACTCTGAATTGGTAATGGGGCATGGGGCATCGGGCATGGGGCATGGGGCATGGGGAGTTCGTAATTGTAATTGGTAATTAGTTATTACTTATTACTTATTACTTATTAGTTATTCGTACTCTTGTAATAACCCCTCTAACAAATAACAAATAACAAATAACAACTGCTTTCCTGTCAACTGTCAACTGCTTTCCTGTCAACTATCAACTGACGGAGTTGCTTAGGAGCATCCTCAGTGCGGTAAAGTTTTTTTATGAACAATAACGACTATCCCAACGCCCTTGATACTGAGACGGAACTGGAAAGCCCTTTGGATCACTTTGATGAATCCGAACCCCCGCTGCCAGATCCAGAGGAAATGCTGCCTTTGCTGGAATCCCCGGAACCTCAGCACCGGATGATGGCGGCACGGGCTTTTTGCGAACTGCAAGACGATCGAGCAATTTCGCATTTAATTAATTTGTTGAGAGACGGTTGCCCCTTGGTGCGGGTGAGCGCGGCTTATGCTTTGGGGCGAAATCCGAGCCCGGATGCTGTGGAACCGCTGATTCTTCAGCTAAACCGCGATTGGAACGGTTACGTTCGCAAAGGGGTAGTTTGGGCTCTGGGAAATTGCCGCGATCACCGCGCTTTGCCATCTTTAATTGATGCTCTCTCGACTGATATTTCGGCGGTGCGTTTGTGGGCGGCGAGTTCTCTGGGTCAAATGGCAAAGGTTGGTTACTATGTGGTGATTGCTGCGATTCCGCCGTTGATTCAATCGCTGCGAGGAGATGCTGTATCTGCTGTGCGAAGTAACTCTGCTTGGGCGATCGGGCAACTAGCGCGCGAATTGCCGAATAATGTAGTGTACGCTGGGGCGATCGACGCTTTGATTGAATCTTTAGAAGAAGACCAAGATATGGGCGTGCGGGAAGATGCTAAATCTTCGCTTTTGCGAGTGGGCGACCCGCGAGGTTTGCAGATAATTGAAGACTTAGAAATGGAAGGAATTTTGTGATATAATTACCATCATTAAATACCCTTTACTAATTATCCATTATGGAGTTCATCAACCCTAAGACAGATTTCGGATTCAAAAAAATCTTTGCTTCGCCCCAGAGCAAAGAAGTTTTAATGAGCTTTCTCAATGCTATGCTCTACAACGGAGAGCCAACAATTAAAGACTTAGAAATCATCGATCCATACGCCGCACCGAGCATTACTGGGTTAAAAGACACTTACCTGGATGTCAAAGCAAAAATTACGGGCAACAAAACTGTAATTATTGAAATGCAGGTGATCAACGTAGAAGCTTTTACGAAGCGCGTCATATATAATGCAGCCAAAACCTATGCAACTCAACTCAAACCGAGAGAAGGCTACTCAAAATTAACTCCTCTCATCGCTCTCACAATTACAGATTT
>JAUBOH010000095.1:0-2388 GCA_036700145.1 Microcoleus occultus BM001215366 | reverse complement strand
AGTCCGTGATTTTGTAAAATAATTGCTTTTTTCTCACCTAAAGTTTTGGCGATGCGTTTAGCTTCTTCGATTTCCAAGACAACTCCGGTGTAATCGTCAAATAAAGCATGATCTTCGTAAAAAGAACAAGCATCTTGCGTCAGCGGGTCAAGCAGGCGGCTTAGGGTTGACCAAGTTTTGCCGTAGGGAGAATGAGCGTGGGCTGCTGCGATTACGTCGGGGCGGGCGCTGTGCACTTGGGAATGAATGGCAAATGCTGCTTCGTTTACAGGTTTATTTCCTTCAACAACTTCGCCTTTGTGGTTGACTAAAATTAGGTCGCTGACTCGAATTAAACTAAAGTGCATTCCAAAAGAATTGACCCAGAAATGGTCGAGGTATTCGGGATCGCGGACTGTGATGTGTCCGGCAATTCCTTCACTAAATCCGAAGCGGGCAAATAATCTTAAAGCGGCGGCTAAACGCTGTTTGCGGTGACGGCGTTCTTCTTCAAGTGATGCAAATGTTGGGGGTTGAAAAGTGACTTTGGGGATTTTTATTGCAACCATATATTTGGGAATTGGGAATTGGGAATTGGTAATTGGTGATTGGTAATTTGTTACTAATGACTAATGACTAATGACTACTGACTAATGACTAATGACTATTGACTACTGACTACTGACTACTGACTTTATCCTCGCACAGGCGTAAACCTGCGATGTTTTTGCAGTCAAAGGTGGCGTTGTTTCCGGGGTGGCGTTCGATTAATTCGATGATTTGTCCAGCGGGGTTTTGCAGAAACCACTGGGTTAAGGAGCCGTAGTCTAAAGGTCGATCGGACAGCGGTTGAAAGTTTTTATTTTGCCATATTGTAGCAGCATTCTGCACGTTTTCAACTCGAATCGCAACGTGGTGAACTGCTGCTAATCCTCTTTCTTGCTGGAAGCGGTTTTTTTGGTCGCCGGCTGCGTGAGGTGCATCTAATACTACTAAGCCGCCGACGGGCATTAATAAGGTCATTAAATGCAGCCACAAATCAGAGGGAACAGTAATGTTTCCCTCACAAAAGTTAATCGGGAATAAGTCTGGGCCTTCGACTGTTTTGGCGCCGAATGGGTGAAAAGATTCGGCGTATTTTTCGAGTTCGGTGCGGCTGGGAAATGTGATGACAAAGTGGTCGATCGCAACTTGTTCGTCGTAGAGGTGTGTTTCAAACGTCCAGGTTGTTAAAAATTCGGGAGTGATAAATTTGGGGTTGAATTCCAGTAAGCCGTTTTTTTCCAGGAAAGGTGAGTCTAGGTGGCGATCGAACTTTAGGGTTTGTAGATTCAAGTTTTTCATATATCTCACCCGATGTTGAAGGAGGCAAAACTGCTAATTTTGTCTGCAAGCTGAAGTTCATGCACATTTGGTGTGCCTTAATTCAAAAATAACACAAAATTTAATACGCTCGCAGCCGATCGCAACTCTCAAACCTTGATTGACCAATCTTAAATCTAAAACTGGCTTATTTGCCGATCGCGATTCCGGCCAACCACGCCGTAGTCCAAGCGCTTTGGAAGTTGAAACCGCCCGTCACGCCGTCGATATCCAAGATTTCGCCCGCAAAGAAAAGTCCGGGACAGCGGCGGCTTTCCATTGTCTTAAAATCAACTTCTTTGAGGTTGACACCGCCGCAGGTGACGAATTCCTCCTTAAATGCGCCCTTTCCTGCAATCTGATATTCGCCTTGAACGAGTTCTAGCAGGAGTTTATCGATCGCCTTATTAGATAAGTCAGCCCAGCGTTTTTGGTCATCAATGCCGATCGAACTTGTCAAACGTTCCCAGAGGCGGCGCGGCATCGGAAACGGACAGCTAGACACGATTAACCGATGCGACAACTGCGATTTAACCGCTATTAGTTGCTGCCGCAAAACCTCTGCATTGTACTGGGGCAGCCAATTAATCTGCACAGATGTTTTATAATGGCGATCGTGCAAAAATCTCGCACCCCAAGCCGAAAGTTTGAGTACACCAGGCCCGCTCAAACCCCAGTGAGTAATTAGCAAAGGCCCGCTTTGTTCTAATTTAGATCCCGGCAATTTTACCTTAGCATTAGGCACAGAAACTCCAGCTAAATCTTTGATTCTGCTATCAGAAATATTAAAAGTAAATAGAGAAGGAACGGGCAGTTCTACAGTATTACCCAACTCTTTTGCCCATTTAAAACCAGAGGGATTGCTACCTGTAGCGAGTAAAATGCGATCGCACTTAAAACTCTCCCCCGACTTCAACTCTACTTCAAATGTAGGGGCGGTGCCCCCGTGCCCGCCCTTGTTGACTTTATCGAGGATTAGTTTGTTGATTGTGCGATCGCACAAATATTCAGTAATCTCCGGCCTGGTATAATAAGCACCAAAGGCTT
>JAUBOH010000094.1:13943-18800 GCA_036700145.1 Microcoleus occultus BM001215366 | reverse complement strand
CGGGCCCACAGGCGGACTTGGCGGGCTGACAGCTTAAGTTGACACTCCTTGGGCACGTCGCGGTTTCCCTACGCCAGATTAATTGTAGGGACACGGCACTGCCGTCTCCTAATTTTGGCTAGTAATAATTCCGATGCTACCGGAAACGATATTACCAGGATATTTCCTGGTAACTAGAAGCAGAAAGGTTAATCTGAGTTCAAGAATTCCAAATAATTATTAGTCAATTCTTTGACTGCTAACTCGTAAAACTGCTGGCCGTGTTCGGGAGTTGCTAAAGCTGGATTTGAACCCATTCTCCCATCGGGAAATCGGCGGCGGAAGTCAGCGGCACTATAAATTTTGTACCCGGAAGCAACTTCTTCCGAAAGCGGTGCTTGCTTGATTGCTTCTGGATAAAGGTACTGGGTTAAGGCGATTTCGCTGGGAGTGGCGTGGGAACCTTCTTGGTTTCCGTACAATTCTTTTGCGAGTTTGTAGACTGAACCGCACATAAACCAGTTGCCGATTTGACATTGGATTCGATCGGCATTCGGTAGATTTAAGTCTGACAAATGCGCGTAAGTCTCGGCAAATGCTGCTTTCATCGTGGCAATGTTGCCGCCGTGACCGTTGATGAAGAAATATTTCTCAAATCCCGCTTTTGCTAAAGATGTGATATAATCCCTAATCACCAATATCAGTGTCTGCGGTCGGAGGCTGATTGTGCCGGGAAAGCTGGTGTGGTGCAAGGCCATGCCCACATTAATTGTCGGGCCGATTAAGGCATTCGCTGCTTCTCCGACACCGCGGGCGATCGCATCAGCAGCAATGGCGTCAGTCCCGATTAAGCCGGTGGGCCCGTGCTGTTCCGTGGAGCCGATCGGGATAATTATGCCTCGGGAGCTCTCTAGATAAGCTTCTACAAGAGGCCAGGTACTCAAATGCAGCAACATTATAGGCAGTCTATAGAATTTTTACTTGCAAATTCGATCGTAGCGGGCCGGCGAAGAAAAAGGACTTTGGGCAAACTTATTATTGTATTCTTAAACTAAGCTCTACAGTGCGAGCTACACTTTACAGTTAGATTACGTAAAGTTAATAATTTAACCACTTGATTACCAAAATTTTACCTTTTAATAACCTTTTAAGAGTAACATAACAAGCATCTCCTATAGATTGGGTGTTACCTGGTCAATTAACAGCGGGCAATGTTTTATGAAATTAACACCAACCCCTAAAAATGACCAGGCTTCTGACGCCTGGACGCAGGCAGACAGCGCGGCTCCGGCAACTGCTCTACGGCTGTATTCCTTGCACGAGCAAGTAGCAAAGGTCGAGCGCGTGTCTGTAGGATGGACTGGCGAAGGATTATAAGCGATCCTCTTCGAGGGCTTCGCTAACGAACTTCAAGGCGATCGTACTTTCCGATCGCAGCGCGAGAGTGCCTCAGCTACTGAACAAGGCTCCTCCCGCTAGCCACATACAAACATAACTCCCACTGATATTTATGTCTTCTGCTGAATTAAGCGAAAGTCCTTCAAGGCTGGCTGTTGGACAAGCCGGCCGCATCTTGTTATTGGAAGGTGAAGACCTGTTGCGGGAAATGCTAGCTTTAGCCCTTAAAGAACAGGGCTATGAGGTGGTGGTTACTAGCGACGGGCGCAACGCTCTGCCTTCTGTGCAGGCTTCCTCGTCATACCACGGTGAATTCGGTTTTAACCTGTTAATTATGGATTCAATCAACGGTTTGGATCTGTGTCGAATGTTACGACATCAAGGAAATCCCGTCCCTATTTTGATTGTCGGTGCTAGAGGAAGTGCCAACAATTGCGCTTTTTATCTAGAAGCCGGATCGGATGATTATCTGACCAAGCCTTTTGGAATGCGGGAGTTTATCGCTCGCTGTCGGGCCCTAATGCGGCGCCAGCGCCTCGGTCAGTTGCCGCAACCGGTGATGCTGCAATATAAGAGCATAACTCTGTATCCTGAAGAGTGCCGGGTGTTGGTTCGCGGGCTTGAAGTCAAATTTTCTCCTAAACAGTTTCGCTTACTAGAACTATTTATGAGTTATCCCCGGCGAGTTTGGTCTCGCGATCAGTTGCTGGAAAAAATTTGGGGTCAAGATTTTATCGGAGACAGCAAAACAGTTGACGTTCACATCCGCTGGCTGCGCGAAAAGTTGGAAATCGATCCGGGAAAACCGGAATATATCATTACGGTACGGGGGTTCGGCTATCGATTTGGTTAAATTTTTAAATCTGTTGTGTGGTTGCAAGTTGCAGTCAATATGACGTAGGGACACAACAATGTTGTGTCCTTATTTGTACGTGTACGGTACGCAAATTTTGTGTGCGATCGACTCTCCAACGATCGGGATATATGCTTAAGTCCAGCGGCTTGTGTTACAAAAGGTGAGAGATTGGGGTTTGAGCGCGATCGGGGAAGTTGACCCCGTAGAGAAAGCAAAAAGACATTTCTCGCCCCAAGATTACAAAGAACTTACAATCAGTTTAGTTTTGAGCCGGCAGATCCTCAGTCGTCAAGCAATTTTTTACCTATGACTATCAAGCGTCGAGAATTCCTACTTTTCTTGGGTGCAACAGCAGGTAGTGTTGCACTCAATTCTTGCCAACAAAAATTTGCCATGCCCTTCCCAGATGCTGTTAATTCTGCGAAGGATGCGGAGAATATTGCAGGAGGCATAAACTTCAAACCCGTCAAAGGGCCCATACCTTTGCCAACCAGCAGCACTGTAGCGGAAACCGGACAATTAATCCAAATTAGCACCGCGTCCGCTCAGCAGCAAGCGCAAGCTTACAGCACTTATGAAGTAGCAGATGACCTCGTACTTCCAGAGGGCTTTACCTACGATATCATAGCTGCTTGGGGAGACAAAGTGGGCGATTCTCACTTCGGCTACAACAATGACTATCTCTCTTTTGTAGAAACCGGCAAAGGTGAGGGATTGTTGACCGTTAACTTCGAGTATATCAGTGCCAAGCCTTGGATTCAAACTTATCAAAAAGTTATTGGCAAATCTCTGCCTTTTGCCAAGCTAGAAGAGGCAGTTACACCCGCCGGAAAAGCCGGAATTAATGTCTTTCCTGTACCGGAAACCGACTCGATCAAAAAAATGGTACGGGAAGTATCGAAAGCAGCGTTAATTGATGTAGGAATTGGAGTAATTTCCGTTTTTAGAAATGATGACGGCAAATGGGTAAGAACGAATTCTCCAGCCGATCGCCGAATTACTGGCATTTCTGGCCTAGAAGACGGGCGCTACCTCAAATCCACCGGCCCGGGAGTAGCTGTGTTCAACAAAAAAGGTAAAGGCTACCTCGACAAATTGGGCGACAAAATTATCGGTACTTTTAATAACTGTGCGGGCGGGACTACGCCTTGGGGAACAGTTTTTAGCGCTGAAGAAAACATCCAGAATTTCGTGCCGGAAGCTGTATTTGCAGACGGTACATCTTTCGATCCAAGCAAGAAAAATTTCTACATCGATGCTGAAGAAATTGGCGGTTTGGGCAATGTGTTCGGCCTGGCGGGGAACAAATACGGCTGGATGGTTGAAGTAGACCCCGCTAACCCGATCGACTACGGCACTAAACACACTTGGCTGGGACGCTACCGCCACGAAGCCGTCGGTATTCGAGTGGTTGCGGGTAAACCTTTAGCATTTTACTCTGGGTGCGATCGGCGCAGCGGACATATTTACAAGTTCGTCAGCAAAAACGCAGTTAAAGACCCCAAGGATAAAGCTAATTCTAAGCTGTTGACAGACGGAATGCTTTATGCTGCTAAGTTTAATCCTGACGGCACCGGTAAATGGATTGCATTAAAAACTGACACTGCTGTCAATCCCGACTTGCCTAGCATTCATGCAGGCGGAATAATTAATTTGCCTTCTCGGCCCGAAGGCGGTTTTTTTAAAGTAGAAAAAGATGCAGAAGCAGTTGCTTTCAAACAGAAGTTTAAGACTTTAGATGAGCTCTACGAAGGCACGGCAAATGAAAAACAAGGCGCAATTTTAATAGATGCTCATTATGCCGCAAGCGCAGCAGGAGCTACTTGCACTGCTCGTCCCGAAGATACAGAAATTGCTCCTGACGGTTCTCTCTACATTACCTTTACTTCCGGTTCTGCAAGCGACAGCGACGGTGGCCCGGATTTGCGGATTTTTCAAGGCAAGGACGGTAAAGCTTACGAATACGGCTGGATTATGCACTTAATTGAAGATGGTAACGAGCCGTCTGCAATGAGTTTCCAGTGGAAAATGTTTGCGACGGGCGGCGAACCGGCTTCGGGCGGGTTGGGTTTTGCTAATCCAGATAATTTGCTAATTGACAAGAGCGGCAATGTTTGGATGGTTAATGATATGTCTTCTGACAAACTGAATGGGGCAGTTGCTGCTGGTAGAGTTGACAAGGATGGGAAACCGATTAGCCAGTCTAGTTTGCGCGGTTTGTACGGCAACAATGCAATTTGGTTTTTGCCGGCTTCTGGCCCGAATGCTGGGGAGGCTTTCTTGTTTGGAATTGGGCCGATGGAGTGCGAAACTACTGGGCCGTTTTTTACTGAGGATGAAAAGACTTTATTTTTGGCGGTTCAGCATCCGGGAGAAGTCAACGGGATGCGGAAGGATATGGCAGCAGACAGTCGCAAGTTTGCCATGAAAACTATTGATGGGAAGGAGTTTATGCAGACTCGAAAAGTGCCGGTCGGCTCTAATTGGCCGGGAAAAAAAGTTAATGATCCGCCTAAACCTGCGGTGGTTGCGATTCGACGGGTGAATTCACAGCCGCTGACTTAGTTTGAATTTTAGTGCAAAAGATGTTTGTAGTGAGGACTTTAGTCCTTCCAAAATCCGAG
>JAUBOH010000094.1:4250-13843 GCA_036700145.1 Microcoleus occultus BM001215366 | reverse complement strand
GAGGACTTTAGTCCTTCCAAAATCCGAGGACTAAAGTCCTCACTACCAACCAATTCTATTGTGGTCGATCGACCGGACATGATATCAGTAGTTTTTAACTAAAAAATTCCCCGAGCCTAATTCTATTATCAAACACCAACGTTGTGAACCAAATCAAATCTACTGGCAGATTAGCAACAAAAACTACTCGCTCCCGAACCCTGCGAACAGTTCTGATAGTTCCCTTCGTCTTGCAAATTTTCGCGGCGGTGGGACTGGTAGGATATCTCTCGTTTAAAAACGGACAAAAGGCAGTCAACGAAATTGCCGATCGACTGATGGCAGAAGTTGGCAGCCGCGTCGAACAAAATCTGGGTACTTACCTGAGTGTACCCCATCAGGTTAACCAGATCAATGCTGTGGCGATCGAACTCGGTACCCTGAACCTGCAAGATATACCTGTTTTACAGCGTCATTTTTGGCGACAGCTTCAGATATTTGATACGCTCACCTTTACGGGTTTAGGGTTAGAACAAAGAGACAACTTGGGAGCAGAAAGGCTCGACAACGGCTCCCTGACTTTGAGAGTATCAACAGCAGCAAGCAACTATGATTTTCGCACCTATTCTACCAAAAAATCCGGCGAAGTCGGCCAATTATTAAACAACAAAACTAATTTTGACCCGCGCACTCGCCCGTGGTACAAAGCTGCGGTAGCTGCTGGCAAACCCACCTGGAGTCAGATTTATCCCAATACGGCTGGGATTACTGCTTATCTAGGCGCATCTATGCCTTTCTACAACCGACAAGGCAAATTGCAAGGCGTGCTGCTAACTAATATTAATTTATCTACTATTGGCAAGTTTTTGCAAAGCTTGAAAATCGGCGAGACCGGACAAGTTTTTATTGTCGAGCGATCGGGAATGTTAGTCGCCACTTCCACAGGAGAAAGACCGTATCACACCGTAAAAAAAGACTACGGAGCCGAACGAGTCAAAGCAATTGATAGTGAAAATACTTTCACCAAAACCACAGCGAAATATTTAGCAGCCAATTTTAATGACTTCCAATCTCTGAAAAGTTCGCAGTCGCTAGAATTTGATATTCAGGGTAAAAAACAATTTTTACAAGTTCTGCCTTGGCAAGATGACAAAGGATTGGATTGGTTGATTGTAGTGGTTGTGCCGGAAGCGGATTTCATGGCCCAAATTGATGCCAATAATACTGCGACAATTTTGTTGTGTGCTGCTGCTTCGATAGCGGCGATAATTGTCGGCATTGTCACGGCGAGATGGGTGACTAAACCGATTTTATCTTTGAACGATGCTGCGAAAAATATTGCCAGAGGTGAATGGGGGAAAAGTGTCATAATTAACCGCGACGATGAAGTCGGGGAACTTGCAAACTCATTTAATAGTATGGCGGCGCAACTGCAAGTATCTTTTACAGAAATGCAAGCTTTAAATGCCGAATTGTCTGAGAGTGAAAGCCGGCTAAACCAAATTTTAGAAGCGGTTCCGGTGGGAATATTTGTCGCCGATTCTAGCGGCAAACCTTACTATGTTAATTCTCGCGCCCAGGATTTATTGGGTAAAGGTATCATCACTACTACTTCTGAGGAAATTCGCGAGACTTATCAAATTTATCTGGCCGGTAGCAACGAAGTTTATCCCGCCCAAAAAGATCCGATTATCAATGCTTTTAAAGGAGCTAGCGTTAACGTTGACGATATGGAAATTCGCCAGCCAGACAGGATTATTCCGATCGAGGTTTGGGGAACGCCCATCTATGATGATAAAGGGAAGGTGAGTTATGCGATCGCAGCTTTCGCGGACATCACTCAACGCAAACAAGCCGAAAAATTGGTAGCGGAATACAACCGCACTCTCGAAGTCCAAGTCGCCGAAAGAACCCAAGAACTCAAAACAGCATTAGAAAACCTGCAAACCACCCAGGATGAGCTGATTCAATCCGAAAAAATGGCGGCTTTAGGTCAATTAGTCGCCGGAGTTGCTCACGAATTGAATACTCCGCTGGGTGCGATTCGATCGAGCGCTGGAAATATGACTAAATTTTTGGGCCAAACTCTCACCAACTTACCCTCACTGTTTCAGTCGCTTTCCCCCGCAGAATCGGAAAAATTCGGCGAGTTGCTGTATCGCTCGCTACAAAAAGATATGACTTTAACAGCGAAAGAAGAAAGGAAGTTAAAGCGGACTTTAATTAGTCAACTCGAAGATGAAGACATAGACGAAGCGGATGATATCGCCGACACCTTGGTGGATATGGGGATTTACGAGGCCGACGACTTTCTATCTCTGCTGCAAAACGTCGAGCGCGATCGTATGTTAGAAATGGCTTACAAACTCTCAGAAATCCAGCGAGGAACCCAAACAATTAATACCGCAGCCGATCGCGCTTCTAAAGTCGTCTTCGCCCTGAAAACCTATGCCCGTTACGACTCATCAGAAGCGATGGTTCAATCTAATATAACAGAAGGCATAGAAACCGTACTCACCCTATATCAAAACAACCTCAAACACGGCGTAGAAGTCCACCGCAATTTCTCAGAAATACCCTCCGTGATGTGCTATGTAGACCAACTAAATCAGGTATGGACAAACCTAATTCACAACGCCCTGCAAGCGATGGACAATCAAGGCACATTAACTCTAGATATCCTTCAGTTCGGCAACGATATCAAAGTCAGCGTTACCGATAGCGGCAAAGGAATTCCTCCAGAAGTCATGCCTAAAATATTCGCTCCCTTCTTCACAACTAAACCCCCCGGAGAAGGCAGCGGTTTGGGGCTCGATATAGTCAGAAAGATCGTTGAAAAACATCGCGGTAAAATAGAAGTAGAATCCGTTCCAGGCAAAACTACCTTTACGGTTTTTCTGCCTGTTAATCTCCCGCAAACAATTAGTTGAGCCCGCAAAAATGTCTAAACCAATAATCTTGTGTGTTGACGACGAGAAAGTAGTTTTAAAAAGCCTCAAAACCCAACTAAAATCAGCTTTTGGGAATGCTTATGTTTATGAGATGGCGGAAAGTCCAGCCGATGCTTTAGAGTTAATTGATGAATTTAATGACGATGAAATTTCGCTGATTTTGATTGTATCGGATTGGTTAATGCCAGGAATGAAAGGAGATGAATTTCTGGTTCGGGTTCATCAAAAATTTCCGAATATAGTAAAGATTATGCTGACCGGTCAAGCTGATGACAAGGCTGTGAATAGGGCTTTTACCGAAGCCAACCTCCATCGGTGCTTGCCGAAACCTTGGTCAGAATCAGAGCTGATCGAAACCATTAAAACGGCCTTATCGCTATGAGCAAACAAGTCATTATTTGCGTTGACGATGAAAAAACTATTCTAAAAAGTCTTAAAACAGAATTAAAAGAGGCTTTAGGCAATACTTATCAAATTGAAATTGCCGAAGGAGGTAAAGATGCCTTAGAGTTAATTGCTGAATTGCTCGAAGATGGGTATGAAATTCCTTTAATTATCTCGGATTACGTAATGCCTGACATGAAAGGAGATGAATTGTTGCGGCTAGTTCACGAAATTTCTCCCAAAACTCTCAAGGTGATGCTGACCGGTCAGGCGACTATTGAGGCGGTAGGAAATGCCATCAAACACTCCAAACTCTACCGCTATATCGGCAAACCTTGGCAAAGTGAAGACTTGAAATTGACGGTAACAGAAGCCGTCCACAGCTACAGTCAGGATAAAAAACTAGCCGAACAAAATGCCGAACTTCGTAAAATCAATCAGGAGTTAGAATTGGCTCTATCTCAGCAATTAAAATTAACAGAAGCTGCTAAACGCTTTGTGCCGAATGAATTTGTATCGCTGCTAAGCCGCGATAGCTTGAGCGACGTTCGACTCGGTGACAGCGTGGAAAAGGAAATGTCAATATTGTTTTCCGATATTCGGGACTTTACGGCTCTTTCTGAGCTCATGACACCGCAGGAAAATTTCAATTTTATTAATTCCTATTTGAGTATAATGGAGCCAAGCATTATTAAAAATCATGGCTTTATTGATAAATATATTGGCGATGCAATTATGGCTTTGTTCGGCTACAGTGCAGACGATGCAGTCAAGGCAGGAATTTCTATGCTGCAAAGTCTTGATGAATACAATCAACATCGCATTAGTTGCAGCTACGCACCTATTAAAATTGGGATTGGCATCAATACGGGTTCATTGATGTTAGGAACAGTTGGGTCAACTAACAGGATGGACAGTACGGTGATTGGCGACGCGGTGAATTTAGCCTCGCGGGTGGAAAGCTTGACAAAAAGTTACGGGGTGTCGATGTTGATTACTGAAAAAACTTTTTCAGAGTTGAGCGATAGTGCAAGTTACGCAATCCGAAATATCGGCTGTGTTCGAGTGAAAGGTAAATCGGATTTGGTGACGATTTACGAAGTGTTTGATGCTGATGCACCAGAAGTGAAAGAGGGGAAGTTAGCAACTTTGCCCGTATTTTTAGAAGCACTGTACAACTACGCTGCTGCTAAACATCAAGAAGCGGCCCAACTGTTTGCTGATTGCGTGCGAAAGAATCCCCTGGATAAGGTGGCCCAAAATTATCGGCAACGCAGTCAGGAAATGCAGGTAACATTGCCCCAAAGTCGATCGGACTTTATTTAATAGTTCGCGATCGCATGGGGCTGGTGAAACCGGGGAAAGATGGACAAAAAGACGCGTTCGTACTCGAAGATTAGATAAAAAACCCGGTTTCTTTGTCGGAGTGCGAGCGCGAACTATTTAATACAGTTATGGACGCAAAAGCTATGAATAAACCGGGAATAGAAACGAAAATTATGCGTTTCAGTCAAGAATCTTAACTCAAAAACCGGGTTTTTGAGTTTCTGGGCGATCGACCCGTTTTCTCGAAAAACTCCTGAGTTTAGTAACTAGAAATACACTCAGAAACCGGGTTGATGAGCGTCGGGTGTCCGCCGCCCTAAAGAAGAGAACAGTCTCAGTTGGTCGAAGCCGAGGGTATGTTGGCAAATGAGTTCAACTGCGCTAAGATAGTGATTTTAATTGACTGCTCTCAAAAATAACACAATATAATTTAAGCGATCGTGAACAGCCACCAAATAGTCCCACCAACGGCGAATATTCTTGTAGTTGACGACACTCCAGCTAATTTGCGCCTTCTCGCTGGGATTTTGACAGAACAAGGGTACAGTGTTAGAGCAGCACGGGATGGAAACCAAGCTCTATCAATTGCTCAAACTATTGCTTTGGATTTGATTTTGCTGGATATTAATATGCCGGTAATGGATGGCTATCAAGTCTGTGAAAATCTCAAAGCGGACGATCGCACTCGCGGCATACCCGTTATCTTCATCAGCGCTTTGAGCGACGTGCTCGATAAAATCAAAGCTTTTGGCGTCGGCGGAGTAGACTACATTACCAAACCTTTTCAAGTAGAAGAAGTGTTGGCTCGCGTTGCGACTCACTTGAGTTTGCAGAATCTGCAAAACAATCTGCAATCAAAAAATGATGAGCTAGCGAAAACTAATCAGAGATTGAATGCTGCTTTGCTAGAATTAAAAGCTACTCAAACAGAGCTGGTGCATTCGGGAAAAATGGCGGCTTTGGGACAATTAATAGCAGGAATTGCTCACGAAATTAATACTCCACTAGGAGCAATTCGCTCTTCTGTGGGGAATATTTTTAAATTTTTAAATCAATCCCTGAAGCAGTTTCCTGGACTGTTTCAATCTTTATCTCCCGAAGAAGCGGAAAGTTTTGTAGCATTACTCAATAGGTCGCTCCAAGAAAAACCAAGTTTCTCTGCGAAAGAAGACCGCAAAGTGAAGAGGTTTTTAGTCGCTCAATTAAAATTGGAAAAAATTGAAAAACCCGAGGATGTGGCTGATACGATTGTGGACATGAGAATTTATAACAACATAGATGCTTTTTTGCCGCTGTTAAAAAGACCTGATAGTTTATATATTTTAGAAATAGCTTATAAAATTTCCGGTATGCAAAGAGGTATGCAAACCATAGAAACAGCAGCAAATAGATCGGCAAAAATAATATTTGCGCTCAAAGAATACACTGGAGGCAAACCGTTGAGCGAGAAGAGCTTAGCCAAGATAAGTGATGGCATAGAAACGGTGTTGACTCTCTATCACAATCAAATAAAACGCGGAGTGAATGTAGTGCTGAACTATCCAGAACTACCGCCTGTACTTTGCTATCCTGACGAACTCAATCAGGTGTGGACAAATATCGTGCACAATGCTTTGTACGCTATGGACTATCAAGGTACTTTAACTATTGATGCGATTGAGGAAGACGAGCAGATCAAGATTACCGTGACCGACACAGGTAAGGGTATACCGTTCGAGACTCAACAGAAAATTTTTGAGCCTTTTTTTACTACGAAACCCTTGGGGGAAGGGAGCGGTTTAGGGCTGCACATTGTTAAGCAAATAATTGACAAACATCAAGGTAAAATAGAAGTCGAATCACTTCCCGGACAAACTACGTTTACTGTTTATTTACCGAGAAATTAATGCCACAATAGGTTTGTAGTGAGGACTTTAGTCCTAAGAATTTTGAAGGACTAAAGTCCTCACTACAAACCTAAGCTGTTTTTTTCTGCCAATTCCTAATTTTTCATGTTGAAATAAAAATGCCTAAGCCAGTAATTTTATGTGTTGACGATGAAATCGCTGTATTGGAGAGTCTCAAAGCGCAGCTCAAGTCAGCTTTTGGGAGTGAATATTCTTATGAACTTGCCGAAAATGCGATCGATGCTCTAGAAATGTTAGAGGAGTTTATTGAAGAGGATATTCAAGTTTTGGTGATTGTATCAGATTGGTTAATGCCGGGGATGAAGGGGGACGAGCTGCTGATTCGCATCCACCAAAAATTCCCTAGTATTGTGAAAGTAATGCTGACAGGTCAAGCTGATGAAGCTGCTATTGCCAGGGTAAAAAAGGAAGCAAATCTTCATTCGTGCTTGTATAAGCCTTGGTTGGAATCGGAACTAATTGAGATTATTAAATCTGGGCTGAAAACAACATGAGCAAGCAAGTAGTTATTGGCGCTGATGGCGATCGCACTTCACGTCGAAGTCTTTGTTTTAAAACTTACGCATGGGGCCCGTGCGAAACCGGGTTTTTTTACGAAAAGACGCGTTACAGCCCGCACCCAAGGTAAAAAACTAAGGTTTGAAGGTATTTATGCGAACCTCAAGAAAGACTTGGATTCCGATGCTGCGAACCATAACTCAAAACTCCCCTGTCCACTCCCAACAATGAAGTTTCCAGCAACAGAGTGCAACCGCAACAGCCGCCACCATATCTGAACTGGGAATTAATTCAATTAAAGACCATCTCGATGCTTCTTCGGGGTTTTCTTCAACATTTAACAGCGCTGCTGGTTCTCCTGGTGCGAGGGTGACATCAAACCCATTTAAAGGAATAGAAAGTCCTTTGCCAACTGCCTTGATATAGGCTTCTTTGCGAGTCCAGCAGGTGAAAAAAGCTGTGGTTTGGAGATGCTCTGGAAGCGAACGCAGCACAGAGTTTTCTAAGGGTGAAAAAAACTTTTCAGCAATCTCCAGACAAGGAAACTTGGGATTGATGCCTTCAATATCGACGCCAATATCTCGTTCTTTGGTAATAGCAATTAGACTCATGTTCCCTGAGTGAGACAAATTGAAACGCAGGGTATTTCCACCTTGGGCGGCGATGAGAGAGGGTTTGCCGTAGGGATTGCAGTCAAAGCGCAAAACGCGAGGATTTAGGTTAAGATAGCGACTCAGAATTGCCCTCAACGCGCCGCGACTAACAATAAATTGCGATCGATCTTTGGGAAACCGAAAACCCTCGGCTTTTGTCCGCTCGTCCGCAGAGAGAGTTAGTTGTAAACTCTGCAAGCAAGATGGCGTTTGAGCCAGAGAGACGCGCCAAACATGAATGGAGCCCAGATCCAATGTCAAGTTTAGCGGTGGAGAATTCCACGAAGGAACAACAGCAATCATGTATTTACCCGGCCTTATCAAAAGCTTCCACTTACCAAATTACCGCTCTTCTTCTCGATCTTTTTTCTCTTCCTTCGCGCCCTAGCGCTGACGCGCGGCTTCGCCTAAAGCGCCTTCGCGGTTCGTTAAATTAAATCCCAATTCCAACAATCAATAAATCCAGGTTTGTACAACTTTTCCCGCTAATTGCTGTCCCAACCAAGGCGTATTTGCCGATCGCGACTTCAGACTGTGCCCGTCAACAGTCCAACTCATTTGCGGGTCGAACAAAATCAGCTCAGCAGAGACACCCGGTGCAACTGCGGCGGGGGTTTGTCCGAGACAAACGGCCGGGTGGGTACTCAAAACTCGCCACAGTTCCAAAGCCGAAAATTTGCCAGTTTCTACCAATCCGTGCCACAGCAAAGGCAAAGCTAATTCCAAGCCGATCGCCCCGGGCGGACTATCAGCAAAAGCAACGGTTTTCTCCTCATAAGTATGCGGGCTGTGGTCGATCGCGATCGCATCAATCACCCCATCTTTCACAGCTTGAATCAGCGCTAATTGGTCGCTGAGATTGCCCAACGGCGGTTCTAGACGTAAATTCGGATCGTAAGGAAACGAAGCAGTCAGAGCATTTTTCCCGCCGGAATCTTGAGAGTTGCCTGAAATTGCGCCAACATTCAACAGCAAGTGCATCCAAGTCACACTCGCAGTCACCGGCAAACCCCGCGCCTTGGCATCTCGAATTAATTCCACGCTGCGGGCACAAGAAACCCGCATAATGTGAACCGGAGTGCCCGCAGATGCCACCAACTCCAGCATTGCCGCCAAAGCCGATGTTTCCGCACTCGCCGGAATTCCCGGTAAACCCAAGCGCACCGACACCGCACCCTCCCTCGCCGCGCCCTTTCCTGCCAAAGTTCGATCGCACGGCCACAAAGCCACCAACTTGCCCAAAGGCTGGATATACTCAAGCAAACGCCTCACCAGAGCCGGATTAGACAGCGACAAACCGTCCGCAAAACCCACTATCGCAGGGGAGGCCAGCTCGCCCAACTCTGCCATCTGCTGCCCTTTAACGCCCGCTGTCAGCGCACCCCAAAAATACAAGCGGGGGAGTCCGATCGGCAAATTGCGGATATGTTGCTGCAACAAAGCTAAACCGGCCAAATTGTCAACAGGCGGCGACGTGTCGGGCAAAATCGCCACTCGCGTAAAACCGCCAGCAGCAGCAGCCTGCATCAAGGATTCCAGGGTTTCGCGATCCTCAAAACCCGGTTCTCCGCTGTGGCTGTAAATATCGGTTAATCCGGGCCCCAAAATTAGTCCCTGGCAATCCCGGACTTCTGTGTCAGCGGGAAATTCGGCAATTTTTTCTGTAATGGCTTCGATCTTACCTTCGGTAATTAGAATATCAGTGATGCGATCGGTCTCTGAAACTGGATCTAGCACTCGTACATTTTGTAGCAGTTCGCGACTCATAAATTAAGATTCAAATATAACAACTCAAACATTTCAAAACTTATATCATGTCGGGTAAAATAACCCTTATAAGGTTTGTAGTGAGGACTTCAGTCCTCTGATTTTGATAAGGACTGAAGTCCTCACTA
>JAUBOH010000094.1:0-4150 GCA_036700145.1 Microcoleus occultus BM001215366 | reverse complement strand
AGGACTTCAGTCCTCTGATTTTGATAAGGACTGAAGTCCTCACTACAAACCTATTACAGTGCTCCGGCGGCTGTTTGGTCAAAAACGCTACCGCTTAAATGAGTTGTGACGTTCATTGCTTGCAATACTGGTAAACCATCGGGCCCGTGGGGATAGTCTATGACGCTAACTGCGCCGTTTCCTTGTTTGAATTTCCAGAAATGTTCTGGTTCTAAACCGAATAGGTGGCAGAGAATTGCTTTGTTGATGGCGTCGTGAGCAACGACAATTCCAGTACCGGAAACTGATTGTACTATTTCTCGCCAAGCGGCGATCGCCCGTGTCCAAACTTGCTCCAAATTTTCTCCCTCTGGCATTTGCACTGTTTCAGGGGATATTTTCCATTCTCCGAGCAAGCCTGGATAGGATTCTTCTATTTCTGATTCAAATTTTCCTTCCCAAAGTCCGTGACTGATTTCTCTCAATTCGTCTCGGAGTTCTAGTTGCAAACCGCTGTGATATTTGAGAATAATTTCCGCAGTTTCTTTCGGGCGGAGCATCGAACTGCTGATGGCAAAATCTAATTTTACATCTTTGAGAAATTCTGCCGCCCGCCGGGATTGTTCGCGGCCGTTATCGTTGAGAGGTACGTCAATTTGTCCTTGAAATTTACCTGCTCTATTCCAGTCTGTTTCGCCGTGACGTACTAGCAGCAAGCGCGGGCCTCGGTGTTCGTCTCTCGGTTTTGGGAAAAATTCTCCGGTATGGGCTGTTAAATTTAGCGATTCTAATTGAACTGCTATTTTTTGTTTGGGTTCTCCTTTGTCGTCTGCGGTAGCAGGAGAAGTTCCAAAATTAATGACGCTAATTCCACAATTTGATTGTTGAATTGATTGATAGTAATCCGGGGTAATTTCTGAGGCTGTGGCGATGAGCGCGCGGTTGATTCCGTTGTGACCTACTACTAGAATTGTCCCGTCCCGGTGGCGCGATAAAAGTTCTTGCCAAAAATTGCGGGCGTTAGCAAAAACGGCTAATACTGGGAAGTGTTCGATTTCTCCTTCCGCTGAAGGTAGTTTCATGGAAAATTTGTCTGGCTGTTTTTGCCACTGCTGATATGCTTCGGGGAATTGGTCGATCGCATCTTGGCGCAGCATTCCTTCCCACAGAGGCAAATCGATTTCCATCAATTTATCGGTTGGCTGGAGTTGTGGCGGATTTGTCAAGCGCGACAGGATGATTTCGGCGGTTTCTTTGGCTCGTTGCAGGGGGCTGGTATAGGCGGCATCAAAGGCGATACTGCTGAGTGTGTCGCCTACTTGCAAAGCGCTGTTGCGGCCTGCTTCTGTCAAAATTGATTTATCGAGGCGGCCTTGGATGCGACGCTCTTGATTGTAGGTGCTTTTGCCGTGACGGACTAAGATAATGCGAGTCATTCGATTTTAGATTTTAGATTTTAGATTTAGCCTGCGGATAAATTCAGGCCTTAAAACGATTCAAAAGATCGGCCAGTAAAAATTTTACCAGTTGTGGGGACACGATCGGCTGCAACCTCTTATGATTAGAGACGGAAAAGACTTAGGTACGGATTCGCGCGGGACGGAAAAGCTAGGATGACAGTGAAGCGGGTGATTTTAGGTATTTTAACGGCGATCGCGATCGCCTTGGTCGGTTTATCTTTACTTGCTAGTTGGAACCAGCCGCAAATTCAAAGCCGGCTGGAACTCTATCAGACAAATTTGTTGCTTCACGCCTCGGAGTGGCAACCAGAAAATAATCCGAGTGCTAATTTAAGTTCGGCGCGCAATAATATTGTCGGTGCCGATCCTTTAAATACGGCTTTGACGCAGTATCAAGACGCGCGAGACTCGACTCGGAAAACTCTCGAAACAACTCAAGCACAATTTAAAGCAATTCAGTCTGCTATCGACTCCAAGTCGGAGGATGGTAATCTAAAAATTGCTCAAAAAAAGGCTGTGGAAGAGTCGATAGAGCAACAGTCAGCTTTGCAAAACGAACTTGACTTGCGCCTAGGGATTTTGCAGGTAAGCAGCGACAAAACTGCGGCGGCGCTCCAAACTTGGAACAATTTAGTTGATCGGTACAAAACTCAAATTGACGACGCTCCTTCGGTGGCAACTGCTGAAGTTTTAACGGGAATTTGGAGCAATCCGGCTCAACTGCTGCCGGATGCCGAGCCGCGCATTAAAAAGTCTTTGGACGGCTGGTTTCGCTATCGCGCTCTCGCTCAACTTTATAAGCTGCAAGAACGTTCTAAAGAGCTGGTGGCGCTGCAAGCAATAGAGCAAGCAACGGCTGAGCAAGCTGTAGAAAAGTTGGCAATTATTGTTGGCGTTCCGGCTATATCGCTTTGTATTGGCACGGTTTTGCTGGTTGGTTTGACTGTACAGTGGCTATTGCAGCGGAAGCAGTTAGATACAGCAGGTTCGGGGCCTTTGTTGGCGCGAAATGCGAGCTTGAATTGGGATGTGCCTTGGGATGGCGAGATTGTTTGGCAGGTGCTTGTGGTCGGCTTTTTCTTTGTGGGTCAAATCTTGATTCCGTATTTGTTACTGCCAGTTTCTCTAACTGTTTTAAAACTCAATCCTGCTAGTTTTGACCCGCGTGAAAAGGCTTTTTATATCTTTGCTACTTATTTGTTGCTGTCGGCTGGGGGGCTTTCGGTACTGTATTTTTCGGTGAAGTCTTTTTTGCCTTTACCCGATGGTTGGTTTCGGATTAATTGGCGGGGAAATTGGTTTTTCTGGGGTTTTGGCGGCTATTTTGTAGCTTTGCCTTTGGTAGTTTTGGTGTCGCTGATCAATCAGCAGTTATGGCAGGGACAAGGTGGCAGTAATCCGATTTTGCCGATCGTCCTTGAAGGTAGGGATAACGTGGCTTTGGCGGTGTTTTTCGGCACTGCTGCGATCGCCGCTCCGGTTTTTGAGGAAATCGTGTTTCGGGGCTTTCTACTGCCTTCTCTGACTCGCTATTTGCCTGTTTCCGGGGCGATCGCAGCTTCGGCTTTGTTGTTTGCGGTGGCTCACTTGAGTGTCTCTGAGATTCTGCCTTTGGCGACTTTGGGTGCGGTTTTGGGGTTTGTGTACACGCGATCGCGCAATCTGCTCGCTCCCATGCTTCTCCACAGTCTTTGGAACAGCGGTACTCTCCTGAGTCTGTTTCTTTTGGGCGGCGGCGTGAGTTAATTCGGGCGGTTGTTAATAATTGTGAATTAAGCTTGCTTTTTGCACAAGTTTGAGAAATAACGAGTTCTTACCCGAAATCAGGACACGGCAGTGCCGTTTCCCTACCGCGATCTATTGTAGGGAAACGGCACTGCCGTCTCGAAAGCTTGTCATTCCGCCGCACCCGATCTGAAATTCACTGGCAAATCTGGAAGTTAAACGGAAAAAATTGTTTTAACATAGAAGTAATATCTTGTCCGGTTTTTGTGGATGGTCGCACTAATGAGCAATTTCAACAGCCGCAAGTTAGAGGGAACGCCGAGTTGGATGCGTTTCGCACCCTACGCAGGCCTAGGCATTTTAATATTTTCTCTCAATTCAGGCAGCGAACTCAATTATTTCTTGAGAGGCTACTCGGTGATTCTACAGGCTCAAGCCGGTATAGTTTTGCTGTATTTCGCGATGTCTAAGTTTCGCAAAAATCCAAGTAAATGAGTAAAAATTAGTAAAGTTGCCGGTCGAGATTCTGAAAGGTCGATCGCCAAAGTTAAACTTAAAAAAACTGGGAAAGGGAAAAATGGTAAAAGATAAAACCGTAGCAGTTGTGTTAGCTTTCTTTGTTGGAGGTTTCGGAATTCACAAATTTTATTTGGGCAACAACTTAGCAGGGGTATTATACTTGCTATTTTCTGGGACATTAATTCCGTTCGTGCTCGCATTTTTCGATTTTCTAGGCCTGCTAATGATGTCGGAACCAGTTTTTCAGGTACAGTACAATGGCGCAGCGTTGCCGTCTGCGTATAGCCTCAGAGGGGCAAAAGATGTGACAGGGGCGATCGCGGAATTAAAAGGACTTTACGATATGGGCGCAATTACTGCCGAAGAATATGAAGAAAAACGCCAAAAACTGCTGCGAGAATTGTAATTGAGAAGTCATTAGTCATTAGTCATTAGTCATTAGTCATTAGTCATTAGTCATTAGTCAT
>JAUBOH010000093.1:14627-18818 GCA_036700145.1 Microcoleus occultus BM001215366 | reverse complement strand
AGCCCTTACTCAGGTCGGCAGATTGTGATCAGAACGGAGTTTAAATCTCCGTTCTGATCACTTCGCTGTCACAGGTCAACTGTCAACTGTCAACTGTCAACTGTTTAACAACCCATGAAACAACCCTCCAAACCCCCCGATTTCATCATCATCGGCGTCCAAAAAGGCGGCACAACATCCCTCTACAACTACCTGATCCAACATCCCCAAATCGCCCCCGCAGCCCAGAAAGAAATCCATTATTTCGACCTCAACTTCCACAAAACCCCCGACTGGTACTATTCCCAATTTCCCCAGCCCGAAAGTGGCGAACACCAGCTAACAGGAGAAGCCAGCCCCTACTATATTTTTCACCCCCGAGTCGCCCAGCGCATTCACGATTTATGTCCCAAAGTTAAAATAATCGCCCTGCTGAGAAACCCAGTAGAACGCGCAATTTCCCACTATCATTACTACATAAAAATCGGATACGAATCATTGTCTCTCGAAAGTGCGATCGCCAGCGAACCCGAAAGACTCAAAGGCGAAATCGAAAAAATTATAGCCAGCCCAACCTACGAAAGTTACAACCACCGCCACTACACCTATCTCGCCCGCGGCCTATACGCCTCGCAACTTCCAGCCTGGATGCAGCTATTCCCCAAATCACAACTTTTAATCCTCAAAAGCGAAGATTTGTATACCAATCCCTGCGGCACATACAACAGCGTGTTACAATTTCTTGACTTGCCGCCCCACCAACTAAAAACCTACGAAAAGTACAACTCCAACCAATATCCGCCTGTCAGCGAGACAGTATACGAGCAATTAAGGACATATTATCGATCGCACAATCAAAGACTAGCCGAAATGTGCGATCGAGACTTTGGCTGGGATTAATCATTAGTCATCAGTCATCAGTCATCAGTCATCAGTTAGTAAGTTCAAAAAAACAATAATATGCGATCGGGAATTTTAGGGGCGGGTTTTACCAACAATATCTAACAAGTACAAACAATCTAAATAAACCCGCCCCCACCCCACCAATAACCTAGATGAACCTTGATTTCATCCCATCCTCCAAACCTATAGGTCGATCGACCCGTGTGAGGGCGGGTTTACAAGATTGTGGATTATTGACGATTATTGTGGGTGAAACCCGCCCCTACAAATCTTTTGCTAAAAATAGCTTGACATTCCAGTTTTTCTGTGCTACATTTACGATTAGTATTGCATTTAATCCTCAAAGCGCAGCACTTCACATAATGTACACAGCAATTAGCTATTTTTATTTTTGGTACTGGAAAGTTCGCCCGGAGTGAATTTACAGTTTACTGTGAACATCCGGGCGAACCGCAGATTAACACCTGCGGTTTTGTTTTTTCAAGTTTTTTTCCCAACAACCAATCGACTACAAACGAAAACAGCGATGACATTATCCAGTAACTGGTACTACGGCTTTTATTTCTGGCCCAACAGGAGCTCCGGGTAAACTGTCGCGCTGTCTTTTCGCACGCACCCGGGACTCTTAAAAGTTCCGGGTTTTTTGTGGCAATCCACCCACTTAATTATCCAGGAGAATTCCCTCATGTTAGATGCCAAACTCGTCACCAAATCTCATCCAGAACACCAGACAATTGTCAAACTATCACAAACAGTCTCAGTCGGCGGCACAGAATTGCTAATCATCGGCGGGCCCTGTACCGTGGAAAATTCTGAACAAATGGAAACAGTCGCCAGCCAACTCCTTGCTGCACCGGTGCAAGCTTTGCGAGGGGGAGTGTACAAACCCCGCACTTCTCCCTATGCTTTCCAAGGGATGGGAATTGAGGGACTCGAAATTTTAGCTTCGGTCAGCCGGCGCTACGGTTTGCCCGTGGTGACAGAGGTAATGTCGATCGCCCAAATCGCACCGGTTGTCACATATACTGATATGCTGCAAATAGGCAGCCGCAATATGCAAAACTTCGAGTTATTAAAGGCGATCGGTCAAGCCGGAAAACCTGTTTTGCTAAAACGCGGTTTGTCAGCCACAATCGAAGAATTTGTGATGGCCGCCGAATACATTCTCAGCCACGGAAATCCTAACGTGGTGCTGTGCGAAAGAGGCATCCGCAGCTTCGACAATTACACGCGGAACGTCTTAGATTTAGGTGCAGTTGTAGCGCTGAAACAGTTAACTCATTTGCCAGTAATTGTAGACCCTTCTCACGCAGTCGGCAAGCGAGAATTAGTAGCACCACTAGCCAAAGCAGCGGTTGCTTGCGGTGCAGACGGATTAATTGTTGAGTGTCACCCGCAACCAGAAAAATCCGTTTCTGACGCGCGGCAAGCTCTTTCTTTAGCAGATATGGTAGATTTAGTTGCGAGTTTGCGGCCTGTGGCGGCGGCCGTTGGGAGGTGCGTTACTGATATTAAGTCATTAGTCATCAGTCATTAGTCATTAGTCCGCGCCGGAGGATTTGGCTTTTGTAGAGTCAAAATTTATTCTGGCGCACTTTTGCGCCAGAAAGCGAAATTAGATTAAAATAGAAGCACAATCAATACAGTCATCTACGATATTTGGCTTTTATTATGGCACTACTACTCAAAGTTCCGTCGATCGTCTGTTCCGGCTGCGGCGATACAATTACCAAAGCTATCCAAACTGTTGAATCCGATGCTTCTGTGAATGTGGATGTAGCGGCTAAGACTGTCACCGTTGAAGCGAAAGCTTCTGAAGAGTCAATTAAACAAGCTGTTGTCGCTACGGGCCACACCGTCGAAGATTGATATCGAGTTTGGTGGGGGCGGGTTTACGAGATTATTGGCATGAGGCCGAGATTGTTTGTAAAACCCGGCCCTACCGAATTTAAAATCCATTACCAATGCCCAATTCCCAAAACCTTATTCTTCGTCCAAGTGTTCGGCGACTGCTCGGTAAAGTTCCAAAACGTGCCGATCGAGTAAACTATAAAAAACTTGTCTCCCAACCTTGCGGTAACTTACCAACCGCAACGCCCGCAATGCCCGCAACTGGTGCGATACTGCTGATTCGCTCATGTTCAAAGCCGCTGCCAAATCGCACACGCACAGTTCTTGATTTGCCAATACAGACACCAGCCGCAAGCGGTTCGCATCTCCCAAAAGACTGAAAAACTCTGCCATCCGCTGAGCTTTTGCGATGTTGAGAACTTGTGTTTGGATGTCCCCAACCCGCGAACAGTCAACTAGGTGCGCGCGATCGCACGTTGGTGTATCGTTCTGTTGGTGAGGCTGACTTATCGCTCCGTTAACAGCAGGCTTCGGTGACATCTTTTTGGGGCTGGTTTTAATTCTCATTTTCATCTTAGCGCTATTCGCCAACCTTTTGTTACAGATTTTTTACATTCCCTTGACATTCATCTGAATATATGTTCAGATATATTTATAGACAAACAAACCCACCAGGAAAATACAAAATGACTACTGCAACCCAAACAAAATGTGCCTGTCCTTCATGCTTGTGCGCTGTCAGCCTCAGTGCAGCCATCGAAAAAAGCGGCAAATCCTACTGTTCCAGTGCTTGCGCCACCGGTCACCCCAACGGCAGCGGCTGCGGCCACACCGGCTGCGAGTGCAACAAGTAAATATTCGGCTTCGGAAAAGGTTAAGGAACGACTCTAAAATCTATCTAAAGGGAGATGCGCTGTCCGCATCTCCCAATTTTTGGCATTTAGGTTAAATAAAGGTTAAAATATTGGTATCCAAGGTTAAAATTGTATTAATAGACTAAGTACAAAGCGAAAAAGCACAATTGCTAGTTGCGTAATACAATAAAGGCAAGTTAGCGCCGTGAGACTAAGTACAAATAGTGCTATTAACAGCAGAAACAGAACTAAAAGTTGAATACCAAAAGTTTAATTAGGAGGGGGAAATGAAAGAGCGGGAAGATTTTTTACATCCTCGCCATCGCTACTACGGTGATTTCACGCCGGAAAATTTGGCGTTTAATGCCAACTTGCAGGAATTTGCTCAGAAAATAACTTACATCTGCTCCCTGGAAACAGGCGGCAAAATTAGCGCTGAGAAAGCCTATAATGATATTAAAGCGCTTTGGAAAGACTTAAAATTATCTAAGAAGCAATTAGGAATTGGCCAAAAACCCCCCACTACCGATGAGGACAATCCACCTTTATAAGGACTAAAGTCCTCACTACGAACCAATGTTATTCTGGTTTGAGCGTTCGGACT
>JAUBOH010000093.1:0-14527 GCA_036700145.1 Microcoleus occultus BM001215366 | reverse complement strand
AACCAATGTTATTCTGGTTTGAGCGTTCGGACTTTAGTCCTTTCCTCGAATTTAGGGTATACACCCAGCAAGTCTATGGTTTAGGAGTTGGTACAGTTTTTCCTGCAAACGGAGTACAATTACCGCCAAGCCCAGAAGTAATGGCGCAAGTATTAGTTTTCAGCATTCCCTCATAGGTATCAGCACCCGTACCGGCGCCGCCCAACTCGTCGCTGTAAAGTTCCTTGTCCGAAATTTTGACATTTGCCTCCCTCGCCACAGTCTCCATCAACTTCGGATTAGTTGTGGTTTCCGCAAAAATTGTCGGCACTCCTGCGGTCTTAATTTCTGATGACAATTCGGCTATTCTTGCGGCTGTTGGTTGTTCCTCTGTGGTCACGCCCTGCAAAGCTCCAGCTACCTCCAAACCGTAAGCATCGGCATAGTAACTCAGAGCATCGTGAGTGGTGACTAATTTGCGTTTTTCCGCCGGAATTGTCGCGATTTGAGCCTTAATCCAAGTATCTATTTTTTGCAAATCTGCTGTTAATTTAGCGGTATTGCTGGTATAAAGTTCGGCATTGTTGGGAGCAATTTTTTTCAATTCATCGCGAATAGTTTCTGCCATGCGGATGCCATTTTGAGCATTGTGCCAAACGTGAGGGTCGGCAACTTTTTCGCCTTCTGCGTGGGGTTTATTTTCCGCTTTTTCTTCGTGTTCGTGTTCGTGTTCGCCCATCAGCGGTTTGGGAACGGCGAGTTCGTGTACGGCAATTTTGGGTGCGGGATTGGTACTGGATTTAATTAATTTAATGATGCTGGGTTCGTGGTCGTAGCCGGCGTATAAAATCAAATTTGCCGTTTCAATGGCTTTGCGGTCTTCCGGCTTGGTTTGATAGGCGTGGGGGTCTTCTCCGGGCTTAATCAGACAGGTGGTGTCGATCGAACTTTGAGCAATTTCTTTAGTAATGTCGCAGATAACACCAGTCGTGGCGACGACTTTTGGCAAGTTGGCGCTGGGGCCGGCTTGAGTTTGAGTGGCGGCGGGACTCTCCGGCGTCCGACTGCTGGCGTTTTGTCCTCCACTGCATCCAACCAGTCCCAAGCCAATAGCCAAAACAGCCACACCGCAGAATCTGCGGGTTTTTCCAGACAAGTTTTTTAACATTTTCGCCTTTGGAACGATAATCGTTATTGCTTTTTCGAGTTATCCTATTCTAGTAGCTACGAACAAGAATCGTTCTCAAAAGCTTGAATTATGTTAGAAGTGCAAGACTTGGCTGTCAATTATCGAGGAATTTCGGCCCTTTCGGGCGTGAATTTTCATTTAGATCCCGGACAGTTAACGGGGGTGTTCGGGCCCAACGGCGCGGGGAAAAGCACGATGGTGAAAGCGATGCTGGGATTGATCCCGGCTTGTCGCGGCTTGGTGAAATATCAGGGGCGGTTGTTGAAGGAACAGTTGGGGCGAGTGGCTTACGTACCGCAGCGATCGCAAATTGACTGGGATTATCCGATTACGGTGTGGAATGCGGTGATGATGGCGCGGACTGTCCAGACTGGTTGGTTTCGCAGTCCATCGAAGCAGTCGCAAGAATTGGTCAAAGCTGCTTTGCTGCGGGTAGGAATGTGGGATTTGCGCGATCGGCAAATTGGCGAACTTTCCGGCGGCCAGCAGCAGCGGATATTCTTAGCAAGGTCGATCGCCCAACAAGCCGATTTATTCTTCTTCGACGAGCCTTTTAACGCCATTGACAAAGCAACCGAAGAGATTATTTTCGAGATTTTTGCAGAACTAAAAGCCGAAAATAAAACCTTGCTAGTAATTAGTCACGATTTAGGAGAAACCTTAAAACAGTACGACAATTTATTATTGCTTAACAAGCAGTTAATTGCGACAGGTTCCTGCCGGGAAGTGCTCACCGCTGCTAATATTCAAAAAGCCTATGGATACGATTTAAGTTTAGTTTCGGCGTAAGCAACGGAGGACACGGCAGTGCCGTGTCCCTACCGGATTTGATATCAGTCCCCCTCTGCTAGGACTTCGTTTGTCTAGGCGCGGTTTCAACCGCCGACTTTTATAGAGAAAATTTAATGTTAAACCTACTAATTGAGCCGCTAAAATTCGAGTTCATGCGAAATGCGATCGCGATCGGAATTTTGCTAGGAATTATCTGCGCCGTTGTCGGCTCATATTTAATTGTACAGCAAATGGGAATGATGGTAGACATGATTGCCCATTCAGTATTAGCAGGACTGCCCGTTGCTTTTTCTTTAGGTTTCAATATATCGATAGGCGCATTTATCTCAGGAATTATCAGCGCCGTAATTATGGCTTGGATTCAATCGCAATCGCGCCTTAAAATTGATGCAGTGATGGCATTAATTTTGTCTACATTTTTAGCAATTAGCGTCACGCTAATTAGCCTGTTGCGAACCACAAAATTAGACTTAGACGGGTTTCTGTTCGGCAATATCTTATCAGTTGCACCGGCTGACGTGCAGCAGACATTTGTCATAACTTTAATTATTTTGGTAGCGGTTAAACTGTTTTACAAAGAACTGCTATTCTATACTTTTGACCCGCTGGGAGCGCAAGCGTGCGGTTTGCCTGTAAACTGGATTTATTTGGGGATGATTTCGGCGATTACGCTGACGATTGTTGCGAGTTTGCAAACTGTGGGGGCGCTGTTAGTAATTTCGCTGTTAATCGGCCCGGGAATTACGGCGTATTTGTTGGTAAATGAGCTGCATTTAATGATGGGATTGGGAGCAATTATCGGGATTACGGCTAGCGTAACAGGTATGTATCTCAGCTATTATTTGAATATGCCATCTGGTGCGGCAATTGTATTAGTTGTTTTTGGGTTATTTTTGCTGGCTTTGCTGTTGAGTCCCAGTCAAGGGATTTTGACTAGAAAAAAAGGAGGATAATATCATATTTGCTCGGCAGTTTCAACCGCCAAGTCAACGCATTCTACTGAAGCCTTTCCCGCGCATTGACCGAGCCCAAACAAGCAATTCGCCGCCACTACCGCCTGCTGCGAGAAAACTGCCTTCGGGATGCCATGCGAGACAGGAAAAACCGCCATCTGCACCTTCTAGAATTTGCAGCAATTGTTCTGCTTCGTACCACAAACAAACTTGACCGTCTGCGGCTGCGGAAGCTAATAAAAATGTGGTCGGTTGAAAGGCGATCGCATTTACCACATTTTCATGCACCTCCAACGCCCAACCTTCCCAACCGACACTTTCATCAGCGTCTCTTTCCCAGACGGAAATGCCTTGAGAACTCGAAGCAGCTAACAAAGGTGCACCCAAAGAATTAGTTTTATCCGACCAAGCTAACTCCCGAACTTTCCCCGGAAAACCCTGCATTACCCACGGTTGAGAACTGCCCCATTCATTAACAATTAAGGTATTGTCCATATTGCCGCAAGCTAAATATTCCCCTTGTGGCGACCAAGCAATTGCACCTGTTGCAGACGGTACTGACAAGACGTGCGGGTCTTCGTCCCAGTCTTCGCCGTTCCAAACTTTAACGCCTTGATAGCCGCTAACTGCCAGATATTTAACAACAGGATGCCATGCTAAATCTAGCACCGAAGATGAGTCGAAATTCAGCGTTACTTCCACAACATCATCGTCAGCATTCCAGACTTGAACGCAGCGGCCAATACTGAAAGCTAACTGATTGCTGTTCGGACTCCAAGCTAATTTGTCAACCCAGACGCGCTGGTTGTCCAAATTAGCAATTAATTCGCCCGAATCAGCGCGCCAAATTTGCACTTTTCCGTCTTGTCCGCCAGCAGCTAGGAATTGACCGCCGGAGGAAAAAGACAAACAATCGATTGATTTCCCTGTGGGAGTTTGCAGCGGTTGCAAGGACAATTCATTAATTGCCCCTACTTTCCCCAACATCACTTCCCCGGCGGCGGAACAGACTGCTAAAGTTTTGCCGTCCGGCGACCAAGTAACAGCAGTTACGTAGTCAGACAGCATTTCTTTGGCGTGAAATTGCAGAGTTAATTCACTTTTGCTTGTCTTTTTGTTACCCATATTTATTAAATCTGAGATTTTGCACTATTCTTAAGAACGGGCGACGCTGGTCTGTTCCACAAGAGATGAATTTTATTCTTTTGGAACAGGCCGGTGTCGCCTGTTCCTAAAAGGCTTATTGAAAATGCTGCAAGATGTCAGTTAAACCAGACACTTACGGAAATCCTCTCGCAATTGAGTTTCGTTTAAGTTGCGACCGATGAATACGAGCTCGTTTTTCGGAGTTTCGGTTTCTTTCCAAGGTCGATCTGGTCTGCCGTCGAACAGCATATGCACTCCTTGAAAAACAAATCGCTTGTTGTCTCCAGCCCTATTCAAAATGCCTTTTGTCCGAAAGATGTTCGGGCCTTGAGTTTGCAACAGTTCGCCGATCCAATCGCTAAATTTGTTGCCGTCAATAGCACCGAATTCTACTATTGCTACGGAAGTTACTGTTGCGTCGTGTTCGTGAGTGTGTTCGCCCAAAAAGTCTGGTTCGATTTCTAATGCCCGGTTCAAATCAAATGCTTTGACACCTAACAAAGCATTCATTTCTAATTCAGCGTTGCGGGTGCGGTAGATTTTTGCCATTGCATTCATGGCGCGAATTCGTTTTTCTAATTCTGCTAATTCTTCGGCAGTTACTAAATCAGTCTTGTTGAGCAAAACTACGTCAGCGAAGGCAATTTGTTCTTGAGCTTCGTCTGAGTCCCAATGTTGCCAAATGTGCTTGGCATCGACCACGGTGACAACTGCATCTAGCAGCAATTTGTCCCGCATATCTTCGTCTACAAAAAATGTCTGAATTACGGGTGCGGGGTCGGCTAAACCTGTGGTTTCGATGACTATGTGGTCGAATTTGTCCCGCCGCTTCATTAAGTTGTTGATAATCCGAATTAAATCGCCTCTGACTGTACAGCAAATGCAGCCGTTGTTCATCTCGAAAATTTCTTCGTCGGCATCAATTATCAGTTGGTTGTCGATGCCTACTTCGCCAAATTCGTTGACGATCACTGCAACTTTTTTGCCGTGTTCCTGTGTTAAGATGTGGTTCAGTAGCGTAGTTTTGCCTGCACCCAGATACCCTGTGAGAACGGTAACAGGAACTGATTCGATCGCACTAGCAGTCACCATACTTGACCTCGTTTATTGTACAATGATAACCATTATCGGTATTTATACCAGACTTACTGTTAGCAATACATTAAATAATGTTAAGAGTTATTGACTAGAGGAATAGGTTGTGTTTGGTTAAGGGCTGACGTATGGGATTAGAAACCGGGTTCTACGAGTTTTGCAAACAGGAACGAGAAATATAGAAAGAAACCCGGTTTCTGAGGTCAGCGTGCGATTAACTGCCAATTATAGCTGCAATTCGATCGCGCTCCAACTCTTTGCCAATAATCACCAGCTTGGTTTGGCGAAGTTCGGAAGGTTGCCAAGGTCGATCGTAAAAATATTCTATCCGATCGCCCACACCTTGCAAAACCATCCTCATCGGTTTCTTGGGAACCGCTACAAACCCTTTAATCCGATAGATTTCTTGACTCTCCATCAACGATTTCAGTTTTTTGACCAAAGCTGCGGGTTCAAATTCGCGATCGGCAATAAAGAAAGTCGAGTTAATATCATCATCATGTTCGTGTTCCTCCTCAGTGTCGTGGTGACTCGGGCGAGACTCCAAATCATCCTCAACCGCCGCATTAAATCCCAATAGCACATCGGGGTTAATTTCGCCACCCTTACAAGGAACAATTTTCACACTCGGACGTAACTCTTGCTGCAACCAAGTTTGGACTTTCTGATGAGTTTCATCGTCCACGCGATCGACCTTAGTTAACAGTATCATATCGGCACAGGCCAACTGGTCTTCAAACAATTCCTCGATCGGAGTTTCGTGATCCAAACTAGAATCAGCCTGCCGCTGCGCCATCAAAGCATCGATATCGCCCACAAAAGTACCGCTAGCAACAGCCTCGCAATCGACAACAGCAACCACACCGTCCACTGTAGCGCCCGTGCGAATTTCCGGCCAACGAAAAGCTTGAATCAAAGGCTTAGGAAGTGCGAGGCCAGAAGTCTCAATCAAGATACAATCAATTTGTTCACGACGCTTCAACAATTCCTGCATAGTCGGCAAGAATTCCTCTTGAACAGTGCAGCAAAGACAACCATTTGTAAGTTCTACGATGTTGGTAATTGCCTCTTCTCCATCGTCGCAAACTTGGCAATCGCGCAGCAGTTCTCCGTCGATACCAATTTCGCCAAATTCATTAACTAAAACTGCGATGCGGCGGCCTTGATTGTTTTGCAATAAATGGCGAATTAGAGTAGTTTTGCCACTACCAAGAAAACCAGTAATGACTGTAACAGGAATTTTGTGCATTGATAATTTTGTGGTTTTTTGGTGATGAAAAAAAGCCAATTAGGTTCGTAGTAAGGACTTCAGTCCTGATTTTGGGAAGGACTAAAGTCCTTACTACAAACCTTTAAATCTAATTTGGTAGTGGTGGTATTTTAGCCAAAACCCCTTTTTTGAGAGCTTGAGGACGTTCAGACCAAGGCAACAAACCGTCCGGTTTAGCATAGTATTGACCCGCACATTCAAGCACAGCCTCGATACTTTCCGATTCATTTACAGGCAAATCACCAAACAGATAAGTGTACTTTCCAGCAGCAGCAAAAGACACAGCACAAGAGTGACTGCAAGCACTCATGCACTCCACTTCTTGAATATCAAATTCATCGGAAAATTCCCAATCTTTAGCGAGTTGCGACAAATCTTCCATGAATTGTTGACCGCCGCTTTTGCCTTCTCGCTTGCCGTTTTTCCAAACACTCGCGCAAGCAGTGCAAACAAACAGACTGTGCTTTGTGCGTACAGCCGCATTAATTCCATTCATCATCCGTACCTCGCAGATGCGTTCAAAAGTGAGTTAGATATCGGCGGGCATTCTGACTTGAGAGGTAAAGGACTGAAGTCCTTACTACAAACCTCGTTACAGTTGCGGGACAGCGCCGGACTTGCACCGAACTTTCCCCGTTTCCTCTAGCGGCTGCTCCCCGCTAGAACCGATCGCAGTTTCACATCATACCGCACTTGCCGCCTTTTTTCAAAAAAGTTATGTTGGTAAGAGCAAGTTTTAATATCTACCCACATAAATTAACCCGGTTCGTAGTAAGGACTTTAGTCCTCTGATATTTCTGCGGACTGAAGTCCTCACTACAAACCTTATGAACGCTTTTCCCGACTTTTCCACACACGGCTATCAAGTAATCCGCGAACTCGGCTACAACAGTCTAGGCGGCCGCGTCACCTATCTCGCCACAAAAATTAACACAAAAAAATCTGTTGTAATCAAGCAATTTCAATTCGCACAATTAGACTCTAGCTGGACGGAATACGAAGCTTACGAACAAGAAATTAAAGTATTGCAAAAACTCGATCGCCCCGGCATTCCCCGCTATCTCGATTCGTTTCAAACTGACAGCGGTTTCTGCATGGTGCAGGAATACAAAAATGCCGAATCAGTAGCTAATCGCAGCTTTGCGCCGCCGGATATCAAGCAAATTGCGATCGCCACTTTAGAAATTCTAGCTTACCTGCAATCCCAAAAACCGCCGCTCATTCACCGCGACATCAAGCCGGAAAACTTGTTAATAGATGCAGGACTCAATGTTTATTTAGTAGACTTCGGTTTTGCGCGAGTCGGAGGTGGAAATATCGCGGCTAGCAGCGTCGTCAAAGGTACGATGGGATTCATGCCGCCCGAACAAATGTTCAACCGCCAACTCACAGAAGCATCCGACCTTTACGGTTTAGGCGCGACGCTGATTTGTTTGTTAACCGGGACAAAATCTGTGGATGTCGGCAACTTGATTGATGCTAATTATAGCATTCATTTTCGGCATTTAGTGCCGCCGTTGCAGCAGGGTTGGATGAACTGGCTGGAAACAATGGTAGCGCCCAGAATTCAAGATAGATACAAGTCTGCTGCTAATGCTTTGACAACTTTAAAATCTCTGGATGTCAGCCGTTTACCTAAAGTGAGAATTGAGCGCGATCGCCTTCAATTCACAGCCACAGAATTTGCAGAAAAAGTAACAAAAACAGTCACGATAAGCAACCCAATTCCCGATACAATTTTAGCAGGGAGATGGGAAGTCGCACCGCATCCGAACGATCCGCCGCATACCCCTTACGATCACTCTTGGATATCCTTTGAACCGCAGTCATTTGAAAGCAATGAATTGGAGTGTCAAATTGCGGTAGATACGAGCAAATTGCTAGCGAGTCAAACTTATCAGCGCCAGATTATACTCCACGCTAATTCCGATCCAGAGTGTCATAAAATTGCGATTGAAGTTAAAACTGCTCCTCTTCCAGAAGCAATACCAATGCCCTATTTTTCTCTAAATAGACGGATGTTTATGTTTTTGTTTATCTGCCTCGGCTGGCTGTTTAGTATATATCCAGGGATTTCTTCGCTCTTATTAGCTCCGCTCCTCACGGGATTTATAGCAGCGGAACAAACGCTCGCTGCCGAAGTAAAGGGAACAAATATCCATCGCTTAGGAGCCATTTTCGGAGCAAATTTGGGAGTTGCCATAATGCTTATAGGAGCAGATAGGTTTTGTAGAATAATTCTGGGGAGTGATTATAATGGCGTTCCGGGTATATTCTACATGGCTTTGTTAATTGGCTGTGTGGTGTCAGCTTTAGTTGGTGCTTCAGCGGGTAGTTTGGCAAATATTAACGGTTTGAACATCTGGGTATTTGCAGCTTCTATAGTTTTGATTATCGCTTTACTTAATATTCTGGATCTGGGATATATGGCAGGACTGATAACTATCCTGGGTATGGGACTGATAATTGTTTGTTGGCTTAGTTCTATGTGTGCGCTCGGAGTTGAGACTTTAGTTAATGGTATGGTTTCCGTTCGGCTTGAAACAGGTGTTTCCGAGCAAGATGCTGTAACGATCGGATTTCTCACCGCTGGGTTTTGCATAAATTTAGGAGCCGGATTTCTACTGTTTTTGAAATTTGCGAAGAATCTAGATTCAGTTGAACCCTGGGAAATTTTACTTATAGGAGGAATTACCCTTGCCTCTTTTGCCGCCACCGCTATTCCATTAGTTAACTTGATAGTTTTTAAAAGAAACAGAATTATTGCCGACTATCGGAAATATGAGCCAAATTTGATTAAACCAGAACAAACTGTCCTTTTTAAGGACTGAAGTCCTTACTACAAACCAAATATTACGTTCGTAGTGAGGACTTTAGTCCTTCTTATTCAACTATTTAAGGACTGAAGTCCTTACTACAAACCGTACTTTTTTAGGAGCAAATTATCTAATGAACACATACCCAGATTTTTCCAACTACGGCTATCAAGTAACTCGCGAACTCGGACACAACCGCGCGGGCGGTAGAGTTACCTATCTGGCTACGGAAATTAATACCAAACGTTCCGTCGTTGTCAAACAATTTCAATTTGCCCAGACTGGTGCTAATTGGGCGGAATATCAAGCTTATGAAAAAGAAATTCAGATTCTACGCGCACTCGATAACCCCAACATTCCCCGTTATTTAGATTCTTTCCAAACCGCGTCGGGTTTCTGCATGGTACAGGAATACAAAAATGCCGATTCTATCGCAACTTTGCGCCAGCTAACGCCGCAGCAAATCAAGCAAATTGCTATCTCTGTTTTAGAAATCCTTAAATACCTACAAAACCGCGTTCCGCCTGTTATTCACAGAGATTTAAAACCGGAAAATATCTTGGTTGATGACCGGATGAATGTCAGCCTGGTTGATTTCGGATTTGCTAGAATTGGGGGGGGAGAAGTTGCCGCCAGCAGCGTTGTTAAAGGCACGCTGGGTTTTATGCCGCCCGAACAAATGTTCAACCGCCAGCTAACTGTGGCATCCGATTTATACAGTCTCGGCGCGACGCTAATTTGCTTGCTAATCGGCATTAATTCTACCGAAATTGGCAGCTTGATGGACGATACGGGGCGGATTAATTTTAAAAATCGCTTGCCGCAGCTAACTCCAGAATTTCTTGACTGGCTGCAAAAAATGGTGGAACCCAATTTCAAACACCGCTATTCTTCGGCGGATGCAGCCCTAGAGGCTTTGATTCCTTTAGAAGTAGTTCAGCGGCCTAAAAAATTAAAAATTGTACCGATATCGGTGGGACTATTAACAGCAATTGCTGGTATTTTTATTCCGTTGTTCTGGAAATCTCCCAGACCTCAAGCAGTAGTTTATTCCCCACGAATAAGAAACGAAGTAAAGTTAAATTCTCAGACTCAAGTGATGTTAACTGATGAGTTGGGAGCGACAAAAATTAGAGATGTTTGGTCTTTGAAACAACAAAATAAAAAAGTGTATTTTACTGTAAGTGCTGCTAACTTACCAGAGGGAACATATGCAGGAAATTGTAAGGTTTTCAACTCTCAAGGAAAATTAGCCGCGTGGGGTACTTCTGATTTAAGAACGACGGGCGATCGATTAAATACTTGGTGTTGGTACAATTTTCAAAAAGATGACAAACCGGGCAATTGGAAGTTTGAATTTGAATTAAACGGTCAAAGAGTGGCGCAAAATGGCTTCAAGGTCTTACCTTAACTAATACTTAAATACCATTGTGGTTCCAGGCTGGCAGTGAATTTCTTTGCCGTCCCAAGTTGGCTGACTCCAAATTACTGAATAAGTTGGGTTCTCGCTATCGCTCTCGCAGATGGCAGAAAGAGTTTTTATTACATTGCTACCCTCGTCTTTGAAAGCAAATACTGCGCCAGTGTAGGATTTCCCGTTCTTCCTCTCACCCGTAGGTTGGGCGATCGCGATCGTGCGTTCAAATTGTGCTGTTTCGCGTTGATTGTCTAAAGTTTGAACCGGGCCCATTGATGACAATATTCGGAAATTATAATAACTTTTTTCTTCTGGATCGCCGGAATTAATTTTTCCTAGTAAATCGTTGCTAAATTTATTATTTTCTACATAATAAGCTTGTTGTTGTTCATTGTTGTGTGCAATAATTATTTTGGCTTTTAAGTAGTCCGCACCGTCGCTTGACAGGTCGATCGTATTGAGTCTGAAATCGTAAAAAGATGCTATTATGCCAGCCACAACCGCGCTGTATATCGCAATCATCGGTAGCAAACTGGATACTGACAATCTAGATTTTTTACTTGATGGCGCTGAATTTGCTGACATTTTTTTAACTGTCATAAAGTAAATTTGCCAAGCTTGTAGGATGCGCAGCGCGCACCCTACAAATTATCCATTATCAAAAATCAGGAGTTTAAAACCCTCGCTTTTAGGCGGAATTTTTTTAGGGGGGTGTAAATCCCCATAGAAAAAACGTCGCTGTCAACTGTTAACTAAGAGGGCGGGCACTCTTGGCACCGCCCCTACCTGTCAACTGTCAACTGTTTATGCTGTTTCGTGCTGTTTGTGCCATGCGGGATGCCACAGCAATTCGGCAGTCGATCGCTTCTCGACCATTTCCGAAGTAATCGTACAGTTAGCTACATCCTTGCGAGAAGGCAACTCGTACATGACATCGAGCATTAACTCCTCTAAAATGCTGCGGAGAGCTCTCGCGCCGGTTTTGCGTCGATAGGCTTCCTGGGCGATCGCCCGCAGCGCATCTGGCTCAAATTCTAACTCCACGCTATCCATATTCAACAGCTTTTGATACTGCTTCACCAGGGCATTCCGAGGTTCAGTCAATATCTGCATCAAAGCTGCCTCATCCAGCGGCGAAATCACCGTTACCACCGGAATCCGCCCGACAAATTCAGGAATCAAACCAAACTTGACTAAATCATCGGGTTGTACCTGCTGCAAAATATCTGCCGCCCGCTTATCTTTCGCCGGCAAAGTCGAGTTGCTTTCGCTTTCTGTTGGCTGAATAAAGCCCAAGGATTTTTTACCCAAACGCTGTTCAACTATTTTTTCCAAACCGACAAAAGCACCGCCGCAAATAAATAGAATCTTACTCGTGTCAACTTGAATAAAATCTTGGTAAGGATGTTTGCGGCCGCCTTGGGGAGGCACATTAACCACCGTTCCTTCCAACATTTTTAACAGCGCTTGCTGCACCCCTTCTCCCGATACATCCCTGGTGATCGAAGTGTTTTCGCTTTTGCGAGCAATCTTGTCAATTTCATCAATATAAATAATCCCGCGCTGCGCCGATTCCACATCAAAATCTGACATTTGCAACAGCCGCAGCAAGATATTTTCTACATCGTCACCGACATAGCCAGCTTCTGTCAGCGTCGTCGCATCGGCTACCGCAAACGGAACTTCGAGCATTTGCGCCAAACTTTGGGCTAACAAAGTTTTGCCGCAACCTGTCGGCCCGACTAGCATGATGTTGGATTTTTGCAGTTCTACATCGCTGTCAGGGGAAGGCTTGCCGCTGTCTTTGGCTTGGTCAACGCTCAAGCGTTTGTAGTGGTTGTAAACTGCTACAGAAAGAACTTTTTTTGCTGAATGCTGGCCGATGACGTGGTTGTCTAAATGCTGTTTAATCTCTGTCGGTTTGGGAATTTGAGCTAACACGATTTTCGATTTGTTCGATCGACCCGGGCGCCGCGTTCCTTGTCCCTGAGACTCTCGCACCTCTGATTGGGGAACCTGTTGACCAATTGTTTTGCTGGAGTCAAAGAACTCCTCCTCTAAAATTTCATTGCACAGTTCCACGCATTCATCGCAAATGTAGACGCCGGGCCCAGCTATTAACTTGCGGACGTACTCCTGCGACTTCCCGCAAAAGGAGCATCTGAGATGGGAGTCATATTTTGACATATTTGCCTCTTACTTTACGGTTACGGTGGCTTGTTTTGACGAAAGGAAGTTGCCGCGGGATCGATCGAGTGCCCTGCCCTAGAAAGGTTTCCCGATCGGACACCCAAGCCAGTCAAGCTTCGCGGACTCTATTTCTAACTTAACACTTTTGAGGCTTTAGTCATTCGTCATCAGTCATTGGAGCAAATTTTTAAGTTTTAATTTCCACCCTTGAGCAAAGCGGCACTGGCTTACCATTTTTTGTATGCCAAAAATTTTCCCGACATAATTATTTTCACTCGATCGCCTTTTGGGTCTGCTTCTTTTTCCACATCCAAGGTAAAGTCGATCGCGCTCATAATCCCGTCACCAAATTTTTCCTGAATCACTGCTTTGAGCGGCATCCCGTAAACCTGGATAATTTCATAGAAGCGATAAATCAGAGGGTCAACTCGAACGGAGGCATCCAAAGAACCTTTTAACGGAGGTTCACAGAGAACCGCAGCCGTCTCGCTATCCAATCCCAAAGCCAATCCAATTTTCTCGGCTTCCTCGACAGATGCGGTAGCTTGACGGTAAATAACCGCAGCAATCCAAACTTCGTCGCGATCCAAAACTTTTTCTAGATCTGCAAAACTAATTCCCTGAGCTTTTTTAGCAGTCAAAAGCTTTTCTGTAATTTCAGAAATTGCCATTAAATATTCTCCCACTCACTGCGGTGTAACCTATGAGATATGTCTCACATTTGGGGAATTTTGTCAATAGCAAGTTGAGACAAAAAACCGAATTGATCGAGGAGGAACTTTAGCAAAAGCTGGTCTCCTCAACCGCCACAACTTGCAACAGATAAATCCCAAAATAACTCATAACTGCCCTGTAGCAATGGTACAGTTGGCTGTATGTGTAGTACAAGCTACACAAACTCTCGGCAAACCGCCGAATTTAGATCGTGCCAGCCTGACGCTCAATCCTCGTTCCGGCAGCCAAAGCCCCTTTACCGCTCACAACCGACAACTGACAAAAGTATGGAGATTCAGACCAAAGATTACACCATCGAGTACGATCGCGCTACCCAAACACTCACCTGCTGCGGCTCGTTCCGGCTCAGCCAGATGGAAGAATACGCGCCGATCGTCGAGCTGCTAAACGAAGTGGCTGACTCCTCGCCAAATACGATTACTCTAGACTTGCGAAAGCTAGAATTCTTAAATAGTTCAGGAATTAATATTGTCTCAAAATTTGTGATCAAAGTGCGCCAGCAAAAGAATATTCAAATCGCCGTCAAAGGCTCTAAACAGATACCGTGGCAGGGAAAATCGCTGAAAAACTTGCAGCGGTTGATGCCTTCCTTGCACTTAGAATTGGAATAGTAAATCGAAAAAGGTAAAGTTCATCAGTTGACAGTTGACAGTTGACAGTTGACAGTTAACAGCTACCCATAGCCGTCGATAGAAGAGGATTGAAGCAATGAATCATTTTGTTGGATTTCCCCCGTTTAGGGGGAGGCTTCAGACCCAATCTTCAGGCGTGAGTCCCAGACCAGCGTCCGGGAAGCGGGATCGGGGGGGAGGGAAGTTAATGGGCATAAGTCATAGTTAAGCTAGCACCAAACCTTAAAAAACTTCAGAACCGACTAAAAATTACTAATTGTCAATTGCTATGCAGGAAGAACCATCGAGAGAACAGCTACTTTTGGACGTTCAG
>JAUBOH010000092.1:0-18992 GCA_036700145.1 Microcoleus occultus BM001215366 | reverse complement strand
ATTCCTGCTGTTCAAAATCTGTCAGAGGTTCCAGAGAGAAAAAATCAGTAAAAGAGCCTTCTGTTTGTCTTTCCAGTTTGAGAAGGCGGCGAACGTCATTTAGCGAAAGTTGGCTTGCTTCTAAATTTTGGGTCATGGCTTTTGTGCGATCGCTTATCTATTCAACTATATATAATTGAATAGATATCGTTTCCGGTTGCATCGGTATTGTTCAAACAGTCAACAGTTAGCAGTCAACAGTTAACAATCACCTGACGGGAATTGATATGATATAATCATACCAGATATCACCCCGAACCAGCTATGCAACTTGAAGACTACTTCAACTTCCTGAGACCTGACGATATTCGGCTCCAAGGTTCCCGCATTGGCATCGAAACCATTCTTTATGAATACCTGTTTCGCGCTCGAACTCCAGAAGAAATTGCCAACATTTATACATCGCTCACCCTCGAACAAGTTTATGCGACCATTTTGTACTACCTACACAACAAAGAAGCAGTCGGTAAGTACATAACCGAAGGGTTGGAATGGGGCGAAAAAATGCGAGAAGAACAACGTCGCAATCCTCGTCCAGTGTATGAAAAAATCCGCAAACTGAGAGCAGCAAGAGATGCAATGAGAAAAGCTGATGGCAATCCAGTATCTGTTTGATGAAAATGTCGATCCTGCATATGTTAACCAAATTCGCAGGCGCAATCGTGATGTATTTGTTCTAGCAGTGGGAGAACTAACAGCACCTGCTAAAGGAACTCTCGACCCAGAAATTATCATTTGGTGCGAAAGACAGCATTTCATTCTCGTTGCCAATAACCGTCGCTCAATGCCCGTTCATTTAACAGACCATCTAGAACAAAATCGCCATATTCCTGGAATATTTATTCTTAGTTTCAAGATGAGTATTGGTCAAAATATTGACGAACTGATTTTGATTTATCAAGGATCGTTTGATGATGAGTACCAAGATAAAATTGAGCATTTACCGCTACCATAATTTGTAACACATTCCCAACACTTACACAATCCCCCCAAGTCTTAAGGAAAATAAACATACTTTTGCCACAACTTATGCACACAATAGCTAAAAAGAGTAACTGAACTAAAAACTAACAGCGATGTCACAAGATACGATCGAATCAATACTCCAAGAAAAACGCCTATTTCAGCCCCCTGCTGAATTCTCCCAAAAAGCTCACATCAAAAGCCTAGAAGAGTACCAAGCCCTCTACGACAAAGCCAAAGCTGACCCCCAAGCATTCTGGGCCGAACTCGCCACCCAAGAATTAGACTGGTTCCAAAAATGGGATACCGTACTCGACTGGCAGCCGCCCTTTGCTAAATGGTTTGTGAATGGTAAAATTAACATTTCTTACAATTGTCTGGACAGACATTTGACAACTTGGCGCAAAAATAAAGCCGCCCTAATTTGGGAAGGCGAACCCGGAGACTCGCGCACTCTGACTTACGCGCAACTCCACCGCGAAGTTTGTCAAATGGCTAACGTCATCAAGGATTTGGGTGTCCAAAAGGGCGATCGCGTTGGCATTTATATGCCGATGATTCCCGAAGCTGCGATCGCCATGCTAGCCTGCGCCAGAATCGGTGCGGTGCACAGCGTTGTTTTTGGCGGATTTAGTGCCGAAGCTTTGCGCGATCGCCTCAACGACGGCCAAGCAAAACTCGTCATCACCGCTGACGGTGGCTTCCGCAAAGATACCGCCGTCGGCCTGAAAGCACAAGTAGACAAAGCATTAGCAAATAATGCCGTACCTAGCGTTACCAACGTTCTCGTAGTTCAGCGCACCAAACAGCAAATTGAGATGGCACCGGGACGGGATGTTTGGTGGCATGAATTGCAAAAAGGTGCATCGGCAAATTGTCCAGCAGAACCGATGGATAGCGAAGATTTGCTATTCATTCTTTACACTTCTGGAAGTACCGGAAAACCAAAAGGTGTCGTCCATACAACGGGCGGTTACAACCTTTATACCCACATGACAACCAAGTGGATATTCGACCTCCAAGATACCGATGTTTACTGGTGTACTGCTGATGTCGGCTGGATTACCGGACACAGTTACATCGTCTACGGGCCGCTGTCCAACGGTGCGACAACTGTCATGTATGAAGGTGCTCCTCGCCCTTCTAATCCCGGCTGTTTTTGGGATGTAATTGAAAAATACGGCGTCACAGTTTTCTACACTGCACCAACAGCAATTCGCACGTTTATGAAAATGGGCGAAGAGTTGCCAAATGCCAGAGATTTGTCATCTTTGCGGTTGTTGGGAACTGTTGGCGAACCGATTAATCCCGAAGCTTGGATGTGGTATCAGCGCGTAATTGGCAACTCGAATTGTCCGATCGTCGATACTTGGTGGCAAACGGAAACAGGCGGAATTATGATTACCGCTTTGCCCGGTGCAATCCCCACAAAACCCGGTTCTGCAACCCTACCTTTCCCCGGAATTGTTGCGGATATCGTTGACTCTGAAGGCGAACCGGTAACTAACGAAAGTGGCGGTTATTTAGTTGTGAAACATCCTTGGCCGGGAATGATGCGGACTCTTTACAACGATGCCGATCGCTTCCGCCGCACTTATTGGGAATATTTGCACCCGAAAGATGGCGAATTTGTGTACTTTGCAGGGGACGGCGCGCACAAGGATAAAGACGGTTATTTCTGGGTAATGGGCCGCGTTGACGATGTAATTAATGTGGCCGGACATCGACTCGGTACGATGGAAGTTGAATCGGCTTTGGTATCGCATCCAGCGGTGGCGGAAGCTGCGGTTGTGGGGAAACCGGACGAGATTAAGGGTGAGGAAATTGTCGCTTTTGTGACGTTGCAAAATACTCAGCAGCCTAGCGATGAATTGGCTAAGGAATTGAAGCAGCACGTTGTGAAGGAAATTGGGGCGATCGCGCGTCCGGGAGAAATTCGATTTACCGATGCTTTACCGAAGACTCGCAGCGGCAAGATTATGCGGCGTTTGTTGCGTTCTTTGGCCGCTGGAGAAGAGGTGACTGGGGATACTTCGACTTTGGAAGATAGGACTGTTTTGGATAGGTTGCGGGCTGATTCTTAGGGGTATTTTTGCAACCGCAGATGTAGGCAGATGAACGCGGATGAACGTAGATAAGATTAAATCTACGTTCATCTGTGATTTAATTTTTAATTCACCTATTTACCTCGCCACAGATGAACGGCATCCGGGTAAATTTGCGACCTTAATTGCAACCAATCTTCTAGCAAGTAGTCATCATCAACTGCTTCTGAATGCTGTTCGTCTTTGAGAATTGCTAAGACGTGAACTCCTGACGTATAGTTGACATGACGAATTTCTGGGTCATATCCTAAGTCTTGAATTTTTGCTAAAATGCGATCGATCGCACCGGCAACAGTTAAATCGATAGCCAGAATAATTTGACCGAGTTTAGCACCAGGTTTTACACACTCTAGGACAGCCATTATTCTTTCTCCTTGTAGTTGCAACGGTACACTTGAGGGCGATTTTCGACTTTTCGGGGTTGAGTCACAGATTCTAATTCAACCCGGTAGCGATCGGCTCGTTTTTAGCACTCCTGTTTCGCTTGCTTGGGGTGATCCGCTAAAATCGGCTCATCCCAACGTTCTGGTTCTTTTTCTGGATCTTGAATCATAATTAAATTGCTCCTTTGTTGGACGTTCAACTTCGGGGAAGTCGTCTTGGTATGGTGCGGTAACATTCTGCCAAGGCGCATTTTTCTGCTATATTTGTACTGCATTTTTCAGTATAATTGCAGTATGAGTAAAAATGTTAAAGTTCTAACCATCCGACTGCCTGAAGTAGAAATGCTTCGTCTAGAAGCTTATTGCGCGAACAGCGGTAGAACAAAAACCGATGTGATTCGCCAACAAATTAGGAGTTTAAAAGTTGAAGATAAGTTGCTTCATCCAGATTGATAACCTTGGTTCATTGTTCATCTGTGATTGAATTGTTCGGTATAATTGAAATCTGGCAGAATAGCCAGAAACCGCGTTTTTTGGGGTTTATTGACAATAGTGCAATATTTATGGCAATGTAAAGTGTAGGAATGTTATAAAACCTTGAAAATAAAGTTTGGCTTGATGCAGACACAATCGTTGCTACTAGCGATCGGCAAGCTGCTATTCGTCGCTGCCGTGAGTTGGCAGAGTATAATGAATTAAGAGGCGAGGGGCGCTGCACTTTCTGCGGTGTCATTCTCAATAAGAGCGGTAAGTCATACCGCTGTATTTTTGAACGGGAGATAGAGGAATGAGTCAGATGTGGACTGAAGAGCAAATCAGACAAATAATCCCAGATATTGATTCACAGTTAGACGACAGCGATATTCCAACGGTGATTATTAAGGGTGAAGGTAGCAGTATTTTTATCCAGTTTGAGAACCGTCGCGAGATTGAATTTTTGATGGCCCAATTATCTAACCTACTGATTCATCGCGAGGAATTAGATATGGGAGTTACTGTTAAGGGGTACGTGACAACATTTGGTGAGTATAGCTCTCAATAGGCTGCAACACTACTTCTGAAAGAAAACGGCTTTGGATAAGTGGCGAGCTGATTCTTAGGGGTATTTTTGCAACCGCTGATGTAGGCATATAAACACGGGTGAACGCAGATCAGATTTACATCTGCGTTTATCTGCGGTTTTAGATATAAAAATCAGCCAGCATATCGATAGTCTATGAATTATTTAGCCCATCTTTTTTTATCTGAAGGCACGCCCGAATCTCTAATCGGCAACCTGTTAGGAGATTTTGTCAAAGGAACGGCCGTCAACCTTTATCCCGAAGAAATTATCAAGGGCATCGATTTGCACCGCAAAGTAGATAGCTACACCGACTCTCACGCCATAGTGCGATCGAGCAAAAGCCTTGTTTGCTCTCAAAGGCGCAGGGAAAGCGGGAGTGTTGATTGATATGTTTTACGACCATTTCTTAGCTAAAAATTGGCGCGAATATTCAGAAGTTCCGCTGCCAGATTTTGCTCGCGGCGTCTATAAAATCCTGCAAGATAGCCGAGATATATTGCCGGAATCGCTGAAGCAGGTTGTGCCAACAATTATCGCCCGCGACTTGCTCTGCTCCTACCGGGAAATTGACGGCATAGATACTGCTCTCAATAGAATGTCCCTCAGAATCAAGCGCACAAATAACTTAGCAGGTGGAGTTGAAGATTTGACAGCTAACTATCAGCAGTTTGAATCTCATTTTCGGGCTTTTTTTCCAGATTTGATAAGTTATGTAACTACTTACAAGGCTCAATAGCAAAAATACAAACACTAATTGCATTCAACAGCAAACTCATGTACAATATAGCCGATATGTGCATCAAATCTCAAGTTCAATAGGGTTCACAATATGGCAACCAGAATTCAGAACCTGCAAATAACTCAAGTGGTTGACGGCGACACTATTAAAGTTTCTCTAAACGGCAAAATCGAGTCTCTACGCCTGATTTGCGTTGATACAGAAGAAAGTCATTCGGGAGGCTCAAAACCTGTAACTGTGGCGGGGAAAGAAGCTTCAGAAATGGCTAAAAAATACTTTGCGACGGAAGGCGGCGGACTTACTAAAGTTGATATTGAATTTGATACAGATGACCCGATCGCCATTGCTGTAGAAAAACACCGCGATAACTACGGCCGCCTGCTGTGTTACGTACATAAAGGCGAGGAAAATTACAATCTCAAACTGATTCAAGAAGGCTGGAGTCCCTACTTTGTGAAATACGGGCGATCGCGATTGTATCACCGCCAAATGACAGAGGCAGAATCGGGCGCAAAAGCTTACAATCTGATGATTTGGAATCCAATTACCAATGCCAAAATTCCCTCTCGTAATTATGCTAATTTGTTGCCTTGGTGGTCGATGCGAGCCTCAATCGTCGAAGAATTTCGGTTGTCAGAAGCAACGGGAGGAGCATTTTCTTTAAGGTTGGATTATCCAAAAATATTAGCGGCTTCGGAGACAGGTAAATCTATTACTGTTTTCTGCGATTTGCAAGCGGGAATTAATAAATGGATCGGGGACAATGCTCTGATTCATGCGGGTTCGGTTTATCATAAATTAGATTTGTGGATACCTGATGCCGAGACTGACACGATGGCACCTTTAAAGCGGCTGATTGACAAGCGTTATGCTGGTCTGGGACGCGGCTACGTTTATGTTAGCGGGAAGGTAGAACACTACAAAGGCAAACCTCAAATAGTTTTGAAGGATATCAAACAAATTTCAGATTTTCCCCGATAATATTTAAACTAAACTTAATTTCATCGCTCGTTTTTACAGCATCTAGTTTTTTGAGGAAGTACGATCGCAAATTCCGTACCTTCTCCTGGTTGAGACGTGCAAATCAGATGTCCTTGATGTTTGTCTCGCACAATCTGATAAGCTATAGACAATCCTAACCCTGTCCCTTTCCCCACAGGTTTTGTGGTGAAAAAAGGATCGAATATCTTCGATATTACATTTCCGGCTACACCCGGCCCATTATCTTGAATGCGGACGATCGCACAATTTTCGGTTATTTCTGTGAAAATTGAAACAATTAACTTACTTTTTTTGTAAGGAGTATATGATTCTTCAATAGCGTCGATCGCATTACTCAAAATATTCATAAAAACTTGATTTAATAAACCCGGATAGCACTCAATTTTAGGCAAATCACCGTAATTTTTGATAACTTCAATGGCTGGTCTTTTATCGCTGGATTTTAGACGGTGCTGTAAAATCAGCAAAGTGCTTTCCAAACCGGATCGAAGGTCAACTTCCTTTAATTGTGATTCGTCTAGTCGAGAAAAATTTCGCAAATTTAAGACAATATCTTTGATGCGATTGGTTCCTTCTTGCATGGAATTCAGTATTTGTTGCAAATCCTCTTTCAGGAAATTTAAATCAAAATTTTCTAAAGATTGCTGAATTTCATCCGCCGGATGGGGATAGTGTTTTTGGTAGATATTAATTATTTCCAGCAGTTCTTGAATACATTCTTTAGTACAGGTGATATTACCGTGGATAAAGTTGACTGGATTGTTAATTTCATGGGCAATACCAGCAACCATTTGCCCTAAACTTGACATTTTTTCAGTCTGAACCAATTGCGATTGAGTTGTTTGTAGGTTGTACAGAGCTTGGGAAAGTTCTTTTGTGCGATCTTCTACTCTTATTTCTAATTGTTCGTTAGTATTTTCTAAAGCAGTGAAAGATTCGCGCAACTGCTGGGCCATGCAGTTGAAAGAGTCAGCTAAAATCCCCAGTTCTTTAATCTTTGATTCCTGCACTTTTTGGTCTAATTTTCCAGAGGCGATCGCTTCCGACGCGGTGACGATGCGAAAGATGGAGTCGATAATGTAGCGAGATGTACAGATTCCCACGAAAACTGCTAGCAATAAAGCTCCCAGACACAGTAAAATTGTGGTGCGGGTATTGGCGTTAATTTGTTCTGTAAAGTCAGATTCCGGGACGACGACTACTACTAGCCAGTTCAAACCGAATTCATCCTGCCAAGGTGCTGTGTGGACGAATTGACGATCGCCTTTTTGAATAAATTGTAGGTTTTGATTTTGTTGGATTTCTCGAAAGCTACCAAATGTTTGCTGCAAATAACTAGCTGTCGATCGGATCAAGATATCGCTGCTATTTACAGCATTCATTCTCTCCGCTTTTTTGTCGATAATTGTAAACGGCTGTTCCTGAGATGAACTCGCTACTAGCAAACCGTCCCGCTCTACAATAAAGATTTTTCCTGACGGACTAACTGCTAATTTTCGCAGGAAGTCGCTGATTTGAGAAAGGCGCACGTCAACAATCAAAACACCTTGTAAAGTGTTATTATTGTAGATGGGATAGCCAGAAGCAATAGATAAGATTTCGGGAAAACCTTCCCAATTCGTAATTCTACTCCAGATCGGTTTTCCGGCTCGGCTGGCATCTTTATACACCCTATCTTTTCGAGGCTCGTAATCGTAGACATAGCCCAACTGAGTGCGATTTCCTTGCTTGTCAGTCTCGTAGCTGTGAGTTTTACCTTTAGTATTCGCTGAAAGTTCATCAATAGAGATTTTTCCAGGATCGAGGAAATATCCAGAGCCAGCATAGTAACCTTGTACTGAACTGTAAAAGATGTAGCCAACATTAAACACCTGCATTTGTTTCCAAAAAAAATGTCCTAGCTTGGGCAAGTTTTGCAGGTTGAGCTGTCCCAAGCTGGCAGCATCTGCATTGATTTGATTGATTTGTTGGGGGGTGGCGAGGTAGGTGTCGAGGTGCTGGTCAATGCGATCGCTCACTTCGCTGCTGAGTCGATTGGCCAAGTCGTTAATCGCTTTTTGTCCATTGCGGAATGATAAATATCCTGTTAAACCTACGGCTGCGAAAATTTGCAGGACAAATGGAACAATCAGGAGGGTTTGCAGCGATAACTTTGGGAGTGTTTTTTTTGATAAACGAAGTTGTTGGAGCGTTTTGGCTGGCTTTAGCATTGGCTGTATTTCGCAAGTTTCCCGATCGCAGAAATAGAGAACGATCGCAAACTAGGATCGCCTCTATTTAGCAATGATATTCGATTTATCTAGAGATGCAATAAAATCTATTGCCGCATGGAAGGAACATCAAAAAACCGACATCCTAAAGGATTTATGCGTGGAGATTGAGTTGGAGGAGTTGTTATACGAGCGCTAGAGTTAGGAGGTGTCCCATTTAATTCTGAGACTGTAAAAGATTTAGAAATGTTACGATTTTTTGGGCGATCGCTAACAGAAGTATTAGCAATACCTGGCAACTGCCCAATTGCGAGTTCGTTTGTTTCTGTTGGATAAATTCGGGATTCGGCAGTCGTTTGTGCCTGACAGGGATAGGCAATCATCGCAGAAATTAAAGCCAAGCCCAGAAAGCAAAAAAAGCTGGTTGATTTAATCATATTATCGAAGCCAAAAATTAAAGAACTATTAATAATGCACCTGATAATAGATTAAGTTAGGAAACTGTAGATTTCAAGCGTGTTTATTCGGAGCTTTTTAAACTTAATCGTTACGTATTTGTATGTACAAAAAATGATTTAAACCGGAAAGTTACCGATCGAGTGTAAAGTTTCAGTAAAGATAGCGGGTTTTTACTGAAACAAAGCATTAGGACATCCCGCTAGCGGTAAGCTGCGCGCCCGCACCCGGAGAAAATTAGTTTATGCGTAATTCACAACCGTCTTAAAAAGAAAATGAAGTTCTCAATACACCAACTGCGATCGGGTCACTATTCGGAGTATGATCCGGTTTAAAAATCACGATTAATCCAGGAGTGACACTAACATTATTATTCACCTGCCAGCGGTAGAATACCTCAACATGAGTAGTCGTTCCAGGTTGCCCGCCCCTCCGCCCTAAACCCGTATCTAAAAAATCAGGAATATTATTGCCCGTAGCTAAATTACTGCTGACAATTTTAGGCGGTTGACCGATATAAATTCCTCCTAAATTTCCGGTTTTAAACAAATCGGGAAAATTCACAAAAACCATATAATTTGTAGTTGCTACCGCGCCCGATTTACCGGGAATTCGAGAATTAGTGTAGCCAGCCCAACCTCCCACGGAAACTCGCGGTGAAATGCGCCAATTTAAACTTGCTCCAACTGCATTTGTTTGCAGGGATGCTGACTTGTTTGTACTGGAGGCGATCGCAGTTAATTGGCTGTCGCCGGCGAAACTAATCAGATTCCCGTCAGGTGAATAATCGTTGACATAATAGAAAGTAACATCCACTGGATCTACTGGTGTCAAAGTTAGCTCTACTCCTAATGTATTGTGCCCTGTAGCTCCGTTTGAACTGACAAAAAATCCGGGGATATTAGTAGAATAAACTGCTTGCAAACTGGCTCTTTTGGCAAATTGCCAGTCAATGCCGATGCCTCCTTGACCGAAACCAGTGTTCAAAATTGGGTTTCTTTGAGCGAAGCTAGAAACGGGGCCAGCAGTTGCACTTTCGGCCCGATTCGGCCCTCGGAAACCGCTAATCATGTTAACTCCTGTTGTCCCGGCAATTACGGCCAATTTATCGCCAACCAGAAAGCGATAATAGAGGTCGCTGAGGGTGATTCCAGAAGTTTGACCAAAATTGTAAGCAAGGTTGATGTCTTCGGTTAATTGCGGTGCAGTGCCTCCGATCTGATTGTAAAAACCGATTAACAAGTTACTGCGAGGACTAAATTGAGTGGTTAAGTAGAATTGACTTAGGGCGATCGTGTTGACGTTTGTACCGGGGTCTTTGGTATCTCTTTTGCCGTCTCTGGGAGCGCGATCCGCACGGTTGGAACTTCGGCCTTGGATACCAAAAACTGCGAATCCTGATAGCTTAGTTTGTGGTGAAAATTGATTTGCTTTGAGTTCGGTATTTCGCGCTTCTAGCAAGTCGGTTCGACCTCGCAATGTGGCAATTTCTGCTGCAAATTTTTCTTGTAATTTTTGCACTTTAATTAAGTCATTGCGGTCAACTATATTTTCGCTTCCTTGGCTAATTAACTCGCGGATTTTATCCAAGCAAGCATTGACTCCGGCTGCAAATTCATAGCGGGTGATGGCGCGGTTTCCGCGATAGGTTCCGTCGGGGTATCCCGCTATGCAGCCGTATCTTTCTACTAGGGATTGCAGTGCTTGAAATGCCCAATCTGTCGGCTGTACGTCGATCAGTTGGGAAACTGATGTGACTTGTTCGATGGAGTTGTCAGCAGGGTAATTTAATGGCGGATTTTCTAATTTATTTTCTGCAACTAATGGAGGTATTTCTGCGGCTTCCGCTTCGCTGGTGTCGGATATGTGAGTTTCTATCTCACTCGCGATAGGTACAACTGGCTCGGATGTCGGAGTAATTGGTGGATTTACGCCTGCATCGCGAGCAATTTCGACTGATTTACTGTCAACATTACCAGGTAGATTTGTCAGGGAAGGTGGTTGATACCATTCATTGACTGAATTTTCGGAATTGGGAATGTTTGCTGTGGTTTCAGGCTCGATCGCCTCTGCTAGGGCTGAAATGCTGAATAATAGCGGGAATCCGCATCCTAGGATTAAGCTGCTGATGGTTTGTCTGAGAAGCCGATCGCGCTTGTAATTGTTCATCTTTTATTATACTTAGTGAGTTACAGCAAAAAAAATGAGAAAACAGACGATTCCCTACGGGATAGGTACTATTCGAGATGAAGGGCGATCGTAAATTCCGTCCCTTCTCCCAAAATAGATGCACAAGTCAAGCAGCCGCCCTGAGTTTCTTCCACTATTTGACGGCTGATTGACAAACCGATTCCCGTTCCTTTCCCAACAGCTTTTGTAGTAAACGAATGGTCAAAAATATGCGATATTATTTCCTCAGACATTCCTTTGCCATTGTCTTTGATTTTAATCAAAACATCTTCCTTACTATCGGATAATTTAGTAGTAATAGTAATCGTGTTTGGTGCGGCTGCAAATGATGCAAAAGTGCGTCCTTGGTTGGCTTCTTCTAAAGCATCGATCGCATTTGCCACTACATTCATAAACACCTGATTTAGTTGTCCCAAATAGCATTTAATCAAAGGAATATCTCCATAATTTTTGATAACTTGAATGGCTGGGCGGTTATTATTTGCTTTCAAACGGTGCTGCAAAATCATCAAAGTGCTGTCAATCCCTTCGCGGATATCGGCTAACACTTTATACTCGCTGTCTGCACGGGAAAACGTGCGGAGCGAGTTGCTGATGTTGCGGATGCGATCGATTCCGGTTTTCATAGAAAACAGCATTTTGGGTAAGTCTTCTATGAGAAACTCTAGGTCTATCTCTAATGCTTTACTTTCGATTTCCGAACCGGGAATGTGGCATTTTTCCTGGCAAAGGTGCAAATATTCTGTCAAGTCTTTAATCGCGTTAGTCGCTTCCTCAATATTGCCGACTATACAGCCGACTGGGTTGTTAATTTCGTGGGCAATACCAGCAATTAGCTGACCGATTGCAGACATTTTTTCACTTTGAACGAGCTGTAATTGCGTTTGCTTTAATTCTTTTATAGTCTGGTAAAGTTTTGCCGTTCGTTTCTCCACTCGTTCCTCTAGCTGCTGATTTTGTTCGATCAATTGTAAACTCAGCCGCCGCAGTTTTAAATGGACTTTAATTCTGGCTAAAACTTCTTCTTGCTGAAACGGTTTGCTGATGTAATCTACTGCGCCTAAACTCAGCCCTTTAACTTTATCGACTGTATCCGAAAGAGCTGTCATAAATATAATCGGAATCTCTTTGGTTATCGGATCTGCTTGCAGCCTACTGCAAGTTTCAAATCCGTCAATTCCGGGCATCATCACATCCAATAGAATCAAATCTGGAGGAGAATTTTTCACGAGTTCGATCCCGCTTTGGCCGTCCATTTCTACTAAAACGTCATATCCGCGATCGGACAAAGCTTTATACAAGACTTGTAAATTAGTCGGATTGTCATCTATGACTAAGATTGTTCCTATTTCTTCAAAATTTAACATTTTTTCCCCTGTTTTCAAAATTTATAGATTTGTAGTTGCGTTCTTAAATATGTCGCACAATTCCTAACCCTGTTGCAGAAATTGTCTGATCTTCTGAATGTTAAACTCTTGCACTAATTGATTCAACTGGTTGACAAACGGCTGATACTTTGCCTCGCATTTAGTTAGCTTTTCTAACTCCTGCTCGATTTTTTTCATTTGTCCCTTTCTAGCATACTCTATCAAGTTTGCCAACTCAGAAGCCGGCGGTCTGACAATTTCTGATTCCGCTTGCATCGCTATATTTGCTGTCTGTACTGTCAGTAATTCTGCGTACACCCATGACAATTTTAAATGTTTTGCTAACAAAACGTAAAGCTCTTCAGCTTGTACAGGTTTTGACAAGAAATCATCTCCACCCGCTGCTAAACTCTGTTGTCTGTCTATCTCGTAAACGCTAGCTGACGAGACAATAATTGGGATATTTTTTAAATTTTCCGATTGCCGCACTTGCGACAGCATCTCCCACCCGTCCACGACTGGCATTGACAAATCGGTAATAATTAAATCCGGCGGCAATTCACCAATCTTTTCTAATGCTTCTAGCCCGTTTTCTGCTTCCACCATCACAAAACCTAAAGGTGAAAGAAGGTTGACAATTACCGATCGATTTTCCCACCTATCGTCCACAATTAAAATTTGTTTTTTGCTGCCAGAATAGCCGATAATTTTTCCGGTTTTAGTGAAACTGCTGCTGTGCATCCAATCCGCAGCAAGGGGGCAAGATATCTCAAATTCAAACAGACTACCCGCACCTAATTCGCTGTGCACGCTGATGCTGCTATCCATCATTTCGATGATTTTTTGAGTGATGGCAAGTCCGAGTCCAGTTCCTTCTGATTTGCGGGAATCATCTCCGACTTGCTCGAAGGGTAAAAATATCTTTTCTAATTGTGTGGCACTCATTCCTACTCCTGTATCTCGTATTTGAAAATGAAGGTGAATTAGAGAGGAGTCTGATTGGTTGCTACGGGCAAATATTTCTAACCCGACGTTGCCGTTGTCAGTGAATTTGATTGCATTTCCAAGTAAGTTTAACAACACTTGTCGCAATCGTTTCTCGTCTGCAATCATGCCAGCGGGTAAATCTGCGGTGGGTTCGTAATTAAATTTAATGTTTTTTTGTTCGGCTTTGATGCGGCTGATTTCGACAACTGCTTGCAGAAATGAAGGGAGATGAAATGCGATTTGATGCAGTTCCATTTTTCCGGCTTCAATTTTGGACAGGTCGAGAATGTCGTTAATTAAGGTTAATAGATGACTGCCGCACTGGTGGATGATGCTGATGCCGTGCTGGTCTGTTTTTGTCATGGTTTGAGAGCGTTCTAGGATTTGAGCGTAGCCTAAAATTCCGTTTAACGGTGTTCTCAATTCGTGGCTCATGTTGGCGAGAAAGTCGCTTTTAGCGTGGTTGGCTGCATCGGCGATTAGTTTGGCTTCTTTGAGTTCTGTCGTGCGTGATTCGACTCGATTTTCTAGTTCTTGATTGGTCTTTTCTAGGGCGGCGAAGGATTCGCGCAACTGCTGTGCCATCCGGTTAAATGAATTGCTTAAAACTCCCAGTTCGTTAACTGGTGAGGCTTCTACTTGTTGGTTTAGTTCCCCAGAGGCGATCGCCTCTGATGCTTGGCCCAATCGCAATATCGGCTGAGAAATCCAGCGAGAGGTGTAAATCCCCAGGGCGATCGCGACTCCTAAAGCTCCCAAACACAGTAAAATCGTAGTCCGAGTGTTGGCGTTAATTTGTTCCATAAAATCGGATTCGGGAACAACCACAACTACCAGCCAATCCAAACCCCATTTGTCTTTCCAGGGAGTTACCTGCAAAAATTGTTTGTCGCCCTTAATGCTAAATTCTAACTGTTGACCTGCTTTAATTTCTCGAAAATTGCCAAATTTTTGCTGCAAATATTGAGCAGCAGATTGAATCAACGGATCGCGAATTTCTATTGCTTTCAATCGCTTTGGTTTCTCGTTGACTAGCGTGTAGGGTAACTCGGTACTGGAACTAGCAACTATTAAACCTGTGCCCTCCAAGATAAAAACTTTTCCCGATTGACTAACTTTTAGCTGCTTCAAAAAATCGCTAATTTGTGAAAGTCGCTGGTCAATACCAATAACACCTATCAAAGTTCTGTTTTTATCAAAAACCGGACGGTTTGCAGAAACAGCTAGTGGAAATGGCGGGACTTCCCACTGATAAATATCGCTCCACATCGGTTTTCCAGCTTGCACTGTCTGTGCGTACCAAGCTTCTTTATAAAACTCAAAATTTTTATAAACCTCAACAAGCTTGATCCGGTTGCCGTCCCTATCTGTTTCATAAAAGTAGTGGTCGCGGTGGCCGTTTTTCTGAAGAGAAGCTTCACCAACAATGATCTGACTTCCCGTATAATATCCAGCACCCGTAAATTCACCTGTTTTGGTACCAAAGTTAATGTAGCCCACATTATACAACTGCATTTGTTTCCAAAAAAACCGTCCCATTTCTTCTTGGGATTGCGGATTTAGCAACCCTAAGTCAATGGCATCTCCGTTAATTTGAGCGAGATAGCGTGCAGTATCCAGGTAGCTTTTCAGGTGTTGGTCGATCCGCAAACTCACTTCATTTTGCAGCCGACCAGCTAAATCGTTGACAGCTTTTTGCCCGTTTCGCAGCGATAGATAGCCCGTCAGCCCCACAGCAGCGAAGATTTGCAAAATAAAGGGAACAATTAGGATTGTGCGTAGGGGAACATGACTGAAGCTTTTGCCGTGAAGCGAAGCTATCCCGCAGGGAATCGCCGATTTTTTTAATTTCAGTAGCATTACGGTTGACAATCCCTAAATTTTATTAATTTATTTCAAATCCTAAATCCTTAACTACTATAATACTATCATCGCTAATATGTAGCTGCCAATAGCTGCGACATCAGTAGTCAAAACTTCATAAAATCAACATTTATGTGTCAATTACTGGGAATGAACTGCAATGTGCCAACAGATATTTGCTTTTCCTTTGAGGGTTTCTCTGCAAGGGGTGGCAAAACGGACGTTCATCAAGACGGTTGGGGAATCGCTTTTTTTGAAGGTTTGGGATGCCGCCTTTTTATAGACTCGAAACCTGCGGTTGCTTCTCCCGTTGCTGAAGTAGTGCGACGCTATCCCATTCACTCAACTAACGTGATTGCTCACATCCGCAAAGCTACTCAAGGCGAAATTGCTCTGGAAAATTGCCATCCTTTCATTCGGGAACTGTGGGGGCGATATTGGGTGTTTGCTCACAACGGAAATCTGGAAAATTTTAATCCTGAAAGTGCCAGATTTTACAAACCAGTAGGCAAAACTGACAGCGAAAAAGCATTTTGTTTGATATTAGAAAAGCTGCGAGAAAGCTTTCCTCAAAACAAGCCATTTTTAACAGAAGTTTACGCGGTACTGAATGAAATTACTAAAACTTTGGCAGAGTACGGAATTTTTAATTATTTACTTTCCGATGGAGAACATTTGTTTGTGCATTGTTCTACCAATCTGCATTATATTGTGCGCCAAGCACCTTTTGCCAGCGCGCACTCGATCGATGAAGATGTGACTGTCGATTTTCGGGAACTGACCAAGGAAGGCGATCGCGTGGCTGTAATTGCTACTTGGCCGCTTACGGATGATGAAGTTTGGACGCAAATTCAGCCGGGAGAATTGCTGGTATTTCAGGAGGGTTTGCCAATCAATTTTGAGAGATGAATTGGCGATTAAAATCGGCGATTAAAATCGGCGATTGAAATCGCTTCTATACAAACTAAGTCCGTTGGCGCGGACTGAAGAATGAAGGAGGTATTAAGGCAGGATTTACTGCGCTCGAATGTCGCTTAAATATCTCTTCTATTTCGCTTGTCTGGGAAGGCAGACTTTGTTTAACAAGCAGTTTAAACCGCCGAGCGGCTCTTTTTCTTGACAGGACATAAAATATGCAGTAATTTAATAAAAAATTTGAGTAAGTAAGATGATTGAGTATCAAGAGAACGAAAACTTATCTTTTGAGGAATATTACGACTTCTTAAAAAGGAGCGACCTTGGTAGTCAGTATCCCAAAGAGCGTTTTGAAGAAAGGGTAAGGAAGCTGTTGACTACTCGCTCAGTTGCTGTTACGGCTAGGAATGATGAAGGGAAGCTAATCGGGGTAGCCTTTGGTATTACGGATTTTGTCTATTTCCTGTTTGTCACAGATTTAGGTGTGGACAGGTGTTATGCAAAACGAGGAATAGGAAGTGAATTATTGGTTCGCATCCGAGAGATGGTTGGTGGGGAAGATGATATTACGGTTGTTACAGTCGCACATGAAACCGCAATGGGTTTCTACGAGAAGTGTGGATATACATCTGAGAACTTTCTATTTTGGAAGCCTTGCAAACTTTGGAGTGAATTCACAGTAATTTAGCTCAGCAAAGGGATGAGAAAGAAGAGTGGATTTTGGGTTTCCTCGTGGGGAGTCAGAAACCGGGTTTCTTTCCAAAATCTCGGTGATGATGCCATAATTATCGCAGAAACCCGGTTTCTTGGACTTTGGGGCGACTATCGCCTGGGAGTCATTAATCGATAGGGTGCATGAAATTCAACCTTGCCGTCTATGAGTTTTCCAAAACGAATTAACCCAGCAAGCGTTCTGCTAATTCTAAAAATTGTTGTGCATGAGCAATTAATTCATTAGCCTCCGCTTCTGTAATTGCCGAATCGATATCATAATCGCCCTGATTTCGCAGATCTTGAGCATCAATTAAGTAGCGGTGAAACTCCACCGGAACCCGCCCTGTACGAGCAAAATCTCGACCAAATGCCGAAATGACAGCAGCATAACTCGAAAAAGTTAAACCTTCATTCAACAAGAAAGCTTCGGCAACATAAAACATGGTATAATAAGCACGGGACGCTGCAAAATCCAGAAGTTCATTAGTTGCGAGTAACTGAGCGGCGCGCCGACTTTCACCAGCTTTTCTTAACAGAGCAATTTGTTCAGGTTTCAAATCAGCACTCCTTCTCTGCGAACATTTAAAAAGAAAGGACTTTCTTCTTGCTGAAAACGTGCTGCGGAGGTAAAAGCACGGGAAATGACTACTGTACGATTTAAGCACAAAGCAGAAATAAATTCACTGGTGCTAGCGATTTCTTTACCAGGATGAACAGGCCCGTTCAACACAACTAAAATGTCAATGTCAGAATCTAGTTTGGCATCTCCCCTCGCTTGGGAACCGTACAGAATTAACTTGACCAATCTTTCGCCGTACAATTTCTGAAAGTAGTGGCGGAGTTCTGCTAAGATTTCCGGCAATTTATCGTTCATAAACAACTTGATTAATACAGTAATTACGATTGTAACAGTTGAACAATTGCCTTTACTTACGCAGCAAAACTATTAACAAGTCTAACAGTAGGTCGGTCTGCACTTGTGGGCGATCGCAAATAACTTCCAGGTAGCGTCGCAACAGCTACAGTGTTTCCCAACAGATCGAAGAACTCAACGCTATAACCTGTTTCTAGTCCTTCAACGTGATGCTGTTCAACAACTGTACCGATATCGCCGGCATAAAGTCCTTCTTCAGCAAGGTTGCACAGCAAGATGACATCTGAATAAAGTTGATAATTCATAGTTCTTCTGATTCAGGAAATTGTTGCTCGTATTGGCCTAGAATTTCTCGAACTGTTTCGGCCGCGATGTCTGATAGGTCTGATTTAGAATAGATAGTCACCAAAACGATCGAATCGGTAGTTTTGAGGTAATAAATAGCACGGTAGCCAGCGCTTTTGCCTTTTTGAATGTCGCTGTTTTTAATTCGGACTTTGAAAATTTCGTACTCCATTCCCGGAATGCGATCGCCCGGAAGTTCCCCCGCTTGAAGTTGTTCGATTACAGGCTGAATGTCTTTGCGAATGTTGCGATAGCGTTTGCCTAAAGTTCGCAAGTCTCTTTGAAATCGAGGGGTGAGTTCAATTGCGAGCGGTTGCGGATCAATTGTCATCGATGCCATCCCACAGTTGAGATAAGGGAAGAGTTTGTCCGGTAATTGCCTCATGGAAGCCTTGCTGAATCCCTTCGAGGACAGTTTCAGTTGGGTCATCATCGGGATCGATATCAGTGTCTTCCGGTACTAAAACAATAATCCGAACGTGGCTGTGGTTAGCAAGAGCAAGGGGGCGATCGATATAAAGCATCCCTCGATCGTCAATTTTTCCAGTAGTTTCAATCGCTTTCATAGTGTGCCTTTATGTTTCTGTCAAACGTCGTTACTGGTTCCCAGATAGAGCCGGGTTACTAGATTCGATCGCCGATAATAATCTTAAATTGTACCTGAAATTTATAGATATCGGGTAGGGACACGGCAGTAGGTAATTGAATCTACTTACACAGCAAAACTATTAACAAGTCTAACTGTAGGTCTGTCTGCACTTGTGGGCGATCGCAAAT
>JAUBOH010000091.1:9274-19128 GCA_036700145.1 Microcoleus occultus BM001215366 | reverse complement strand
TGTCCCTACCGCGATCAATTGTAGGGACACGGCACTGCCGTCTCCTCCGTCTCTTCTTAAAATTTTAATCTTTTTCCCAAGCGGCGGCGGCTTCCCATCCCAAACCGCGACGAACAATATTCGGTTCGCTTTCTGTCAAATCGAGAATGGTAGAAACTTGATAGCCCGGATCGGAATCATCATCGACAATGATATCTACTAACTTTAAAAAACAGTCAAATAGTTCAGCTTTGCCAAAGCTTTCTGCTTTTGCAGCAGGTACTGGTGCAGCACCTTCATCATCAGTGGTAATGTGAGCAGATGTGGAAATAATCGGATTTCCCAAAGATTCTAGAAGTGTAAAACAAAGCGGGTGGTTTGGAACGCGAATTCCCGTGGTTTTGCGTTTTGGGTTCATTACTAATTTAGGCACTAACTTGGTAGCTGGTAGCAGAAATGTGTAAGGCCCGGGGATTAACCGCTTGATGATTCTGTATGCTTGATCGGTGACGGCAGCATACTCGGTGATATTTGACAAGGAAGAACAGAGGAATGTTAAAGGCTTATCATTGGATAGTTGCTTGATCTGCCTGACTCGTTCTACGGCAGATTTGGAGTTGAGGTCACAGCCGATCGCGTAAACTGTATCTGTGGGATAAAGCATCACTGCCCCATCTTTGAGAGCTGTTGTAATCTTCTCGATCCGGTCTTTCTGGGGTGCAACTGGATGGAGTCCGTAAATAATTGCCATGTTAAGATATTTTAGGCTAAGTGGGCGATCGAAATATCCAGTGAAACAATCAACGATCAAAATTAATTGTTAATAATGAATAAAATAGCTTATTTTGACTGTCCGACCGGCATTGCTGGCGATATGTGCCTTGGGGCTCTCGTCCACGCTGGCGTTCCTTTAGACTACCTGATCGAAAAACTCAATTTGCTCGGCATTTCGACAGAGTACCAGTTGCGGACGGAATTAGTCCACCGGAATACTCAACAAGCAACTAAATTTCATGTCGATTTAGTGGCGGATTTGTCGTTAAAACCAGAAAATCCCGCTGATTCGGTCCTCGATCCCTCAGTAACCGAATCCCCAACATTCGATCGCGCCCGCCACCACCACCATCACGGGGAAGAACATTCTCACAGTCACGGCGAAGAAGATGCCGAAATTAGCGACACTCACCACCGCCACTTGCCACAAATCGAGGATATCATCGTCTCTGCAAAATTGCCTGCGCGCGTGGAAGCGTGGAGTTTGGCGGTATTTCGCAAATTAGCAGAGGCTGAAGGTGCCGTACACGGTATTCCCGCAAACCAGGTTCAGTTTCACGAGGTGGGCGCTACGGATGCACTTGTGGATATTATCGGTACTTGTTTGGGTTTGGATTGGTTGGATATTGATGAATTTTACTTTTCGGCGATGCCGACTGGTGGCGGTACGGTGAAGGCGGCCCACGGTAGGTTGGCGGTGCCGACGCCGGCGGTGATGCGGTTGTGGGAAACGCACCGAGTGCCGGTTTATAGCAACGGGATCGATCGCGAATTGTGCACTCCTACGGGAACTGCGATCGCTTGTACTCTCGCCTCCGGTTTCGGCCCGCAGCCGCCGATGCAAGTTCAGGCGATCGGATTGGGTGCAGGTTCTCGAATGCTGGCAATTCCTAATATTTTGCGCCTGTGGATTGGGGAGAAGCAAGAGGGAAGTTCGGCAACGGATTCTGTAACGGATGTAACGGATGTAACGGATGAAAGAAAGAGGGAAGAAGGAAGAGAGAAGTTTTTAAACAATGCCCAATTCCCAATGCCCAATGCCCAATGCCCAATGCCCAATTCCCAAGAAACAATCTGTGTATTGGAAACGCAGATTGATGATTTGAGTCCGCAGGCGATCGGCTATGTTTTTGATGCTTTGTTTGCGGCGGGATCTCTAGATGTGTTCACAGCCCCAATTGTGATGAAAAAGTCGCGGTTGGGGGTTTTGTTAACTGCGATCTGTCATCCCGAATTTCAGGATGCTTGCGAAGCAGTTATTTTTCGCGAGACTACTACTCTGGGAATTAGGCGATCGACTCAGCAGAGAACTATTTTGCACCGAGAAATCGAGACGGTTCAAACAGAATACGGTGAAGTGCAAATAAAAGTTGCGAAGTCTGGACAAACAATTGTTAACGTGCAGCCGGAATACGAAGATTGCGCGAAAATTGCCAGACTTAAAAATATTAGTTGGCGCGAAGTTCATCGCTTGGCGCAGCAAAGTTGGTACGATCGCACTTAATTCAAACTTAGGCAGGAATGCAATTTTTAGACTATTTATGGGAGTAAGGTGCGCCATCAGCACCCCGATAGAATTACTTTTCGCATCCAAAAATAAGCTCGTGTCCGGTCGATGTTTCACCATAAAATTGGTTTGTAGTGAGGACTTTAGTCCTCATAAATCTGAGGACTAAAGTCCTCACTACGAACATTTTTTATTAAGGGTAATTGACCGGACATGATATAAACTAATAACCAATAACCAATAACCAATAACTATAATCGCCGACTTTGTAAAATTTGTTCTTCCCATTGCTCGAAAGCGAGCATTTTTGAGTTGTCATCTTTTTCAACGATCGCCCTCATTTGCTCCATAAGCTCGATCGCCAGCGGTACGCCAAGCTGCAATTGTTCCAAAACCTCCCGCCCAGCAAAAACTGTTTCCGGTGTTCCTTCTAGTATCAGTTGTCCCCGATCCATTACAAAAATCCAATCTGCCCAGCGGTAGATGAAATCGAGGTCGTGACTTGCTAAAAGGATAGTGGTTCCGGCGCTGTGAATTTGTTGGAGCAAACCGATCAGTTGTCGGGTGTGACGCGGATCGAGATAGGCGGTTGGTTCATCTAGCAGCAGCAGTTTGGGTTTGAGCACCATGATATCGGCGATGGAAACGCGCTTTTTTTGTCCCAAACTGAGATTGTGAATTGGTTCGCGGGCGAGTTCGCTCAAATCGAATTGCTCGATCGCCTCTTGCACCATTCTAGCAATATCCGGTTCTGCCAAACCCAAATTGTACAAGCCGTAGGAGATATCTTCTTCAACCGTCGAAGCTACTAATTGATGTTCGGGATTTTGAAATACCAGCCCGATTTGTTGGCGCAATTGCATGAGAGATTTGCGATCGTAGCGGAAGGGTTCGCCTTCCCAGCGCAGGCTTCCCTGTTGCGGTTGATACAAGCCGTTTGCTAGCAGAAATAAGGTGGTTTTGCCGCAACCGTTTTGACCGATCAGCCCGCAGCGTTTCCCGGCGGGGACTTTGAGGCTTAAATCCTGAATTGCCGATCGCGAATTACAGGGATATGAGTAGAAAGTGCGATCGAATTCGAGAATTGGGAATTGGGAATTGGGCATTGGGCATTGGGCATTAGTTATTTCTCATATCATATCCGATTCCTGATATGATAAAATTTATTCGTAGTAAGGATTTTAGTCCTTATTTAAGATAGGACTTGCATTCCTTACTACAAACCTGATGATGGTTCGTAGTAAGGACTTTAGTCCTTATCTAATAGAGGACTGAAGTCCTTACTACAAACCTGATGATGGTTAATCTTTGTCAGCGTTTATATAGTTAGAGTTGCTGCCAAAGTTGAATTTCATAACACAAATAGCGCTCAAAAAGTTGACTTGCTTCCAATCCTTCAACCACCAACTTTTTGAACCAGCGGCGAAATATCCAACGCAGAAATTTGTGGATGGGCGGAACTGCTATCGAAATTAAATCCGCAACATAAATCATTGTGTTCAGTCCATATCGGCGGAAAGTATCGACATACAGGTCAATTGTTGGTAAAATATGAGTGGAAATATCCTCAGTTTTTACTACAGTGAACCCTGCTTGCATTAATGCTGCATGAAGTTCAGTAACAACATGACAGTTAGAAAACATTCCTTCTTTATAATTAGCATCAGATCGCATCATATCGGCAAGTAGTACGTACCCACCAGGCTTGAGGATTTTGGCGGCACCATTAGCAATATCCACAGCAGACATATACTGGCTGCTTTCGCTAAACAGAATTAGATCGTAGGATTTGGTTGCTTTGAAGTCTTCAAACTTGGTGAGGTGGAAAACTGCCCGATCGCCCGTACACTTGAGAAAGCGCTGTTGTTGGAACGGATCGGGTGCGAGTCCTTCCACTGCAAAAGCTCGATCGAGCAAATAAGCCGCATTTCCCCCAATCCCGCATCCTACGTCCAGCACGGTCTTGATGTCTTTGGGGATAAAATCCAAGAGTTTATCTGTGTAAGCTTGCTGAGCGATACGCAGCCGCCCGATGGTGAGTTCTTCAGCGGGAACAGGTAGGGTTTCCCAATAGCCGTAGTGAAGGTAGGGCGAATCTGTCAGCCCCAAATAGTAATTCAGCGCTGCATTTTGGTAGCGAGTTACTTTGGAAATAGAAATTGGTTTTGGCTGCGACATTCGGAAAATTTAGTAAGTTTTAGGATTTCCGGGAGGGTGAAAATTCTTCCCAGCGCTTGCATATCTGTTAATAACACTGAACCGGACAAATTGCCAACTGTTGCCACAAATTGATATCAATTTGACGAAGTTTAGAAAACTCACCATCTGAAATCAATCCCACACAACCTCTCATCATAGCGCAGAGGAATAAAATAATAAAATAAATATTTAAGCCGGATTTGGTATAGCATCAAACTCAATATTCTCATACAAATCTGCTACAGACAATTCCACATGAATAGAGGTTAATACAACTCGATCGCCCGCACAGCTATATTCCGAAAAAATCCACTTATTCGCATCAGTTTTCGAGTATTGTTCCACCCGTAACCGATATTGGTCGATCAATAAATATTCCTGAAAACTCGTAATACTGCGATAAGCAGCAAACTTGTCATCGCGATCGTAAGCTCTAGTACCTTTAGATAGCACCTCAGCAATCAGCAGAGGATTGGTAATTGTATCAGTCCGTCCCGATTGCAGTTCGATCGGTTTCGCTACTACCATCACATCCGGGTACGTATAATTATTAAGCTGCGGAACCCAAAGTCGCTGATCTGAACTAAAAGTCCGATATGGTTTCCCTTTTAACGCCAGTTTCAGCGCAACAACTAAATTAGTGGTAATTTCATTGTGATCCGGTGTGCCGCCAGCCATCAGAACAATCTCCCCATTGATAAATTCATGCCTATCCTGAGAATTGACTTCCAATTCTAGATATTCCTGGGCCGTGTAGGTTTTGGTTTCAACTTGCGCGCTCATACACAACACTCTCCTTTAATCGACTCATTCCAGTTTATCTTAAAAATCCTGCTAATTCCACGTATAGATCCTCTTTTATTATCACCATCCTGTAGGGGCGGGTTCGCCAACAGCTTTAAATGTTGCAGACAAGTTAAATAAACCCGCCCCCACCTCACAAATATGCCCTTTATGAATCATAATCTTGCGAAATGTGAAACTTAGATCGGGCCCGATCGATCGCGCATAATACATAGGCCGGGGCGGGTTTTTGAGATGGTCGATTTGAGGCAATTATTGTTGGTAAATCCGCCCCTACAAGAATCACGATCGCTCGACAAGACATGATATTACTTGACAAACTTACCGCAGCGGCACAAAGTTGTAGCCAGTATTTCCTCCTAGTTTAACTTGCACTAAAATCGGTCGGCCAGCCCGATCGCCACTTGGCAAAAATTTGACATCCTCACTAGCCCCTGATGCCGAGAAATTAGGACTTTTGAGTGCTTGTTGCAACCCGAACCGCGTATTACTTTGCTGCAATCCCGCGATGATAGCTTGAGTCGCATCATAACTCGTTGCAGTGCGCCAATTTACGACTCCTCCCCAACGCTGGCGGGCATTTTTAGGAAATGGATTGTTGGAATTAGTATCAGGATGCCAGGGAACAGGCAAAACAAGCCCGTCAACGTCCTTTTGCCCGTCTTTTAGCGTTTGAGAGGTGTAAAGAGTTGAACTGCTGTAGAGCGCTAATTTGCCTTGATTGGCACGGGCTAGATCGATCGCGCGATCGATGCGATCGACGTGGGATGCGATCATCAATCCTTGTGCACCTTGACTGACTGCATCCGCGAGCGCACTATTGGGATTAAATGTTGGCGCTGAAAAGTCGCAGACAATAGGAATTAATCTGCCACCTGATGCCGAAAGAGAGGCAATGAATTCATCCCTAAATGAAGCATTGCCAGCGGCTTGAGAGTCGTAGCAAAAGGCAATATTAGTTTTGCGGACTTGTTTAACAATATACTCTGCTAAAGGAGCAGTCATCGATCGAGTATTTGGCACAGTCCGAAAAATATAACTACCAAAACCTGACAAATTATTCGCACTGCTGGTAGGTGTGATCATCACCAGTCCTTTTTCCTGATAAATTGGAGCAGCAGCTAAAGAAGCCGTGCTGTCATTGTGTCCGATTACCGCGAGAATCTTCGGGTCATTTGTTAATGCTGCTGCAACTTCTTTAGCAACTTCGGGAAGGTTGTTGTCATTGACAATTTCAACTTGCAAACCTGCACCCTTAATTCCTCCCCTAGCGTTGATTTCATCTTGAGCTTGGGCAACACCTCGGAGGATTTCTTGGGCGATGTTGGGATTACTGCCGCTGGGCACGCTGACGGCAATTTTCACAGAAGTGCGATCGCCTTCTTTGGCATTATTCAACGCATTATTTAAATAGATTAGCGTTTCTGGATCGTTGCGATTCTTTTGCAGCGAAGCCTGAAATTTTTGCACAGCTTCTTTGTAATCTCCTTTGGCAAAAGCTGTCACGCCTGCTTGCTTGTCGGCTGTGGTTTGGGATGTTAGCAATATCTGATTTCCTAAACTGATGCGACTTTCCATTGCTGCCGAGTTTGAACTTTTACCCTTCAACAATCCTGGGACAAACTGGTATGCACCAAATGCAATTAAGCCGGAGATGACAATAAAAAATATGGGAGGTGGGCTTTTAGTTTTGTTAGTATTTTGAGACATAATTTGTGACCATTTAGTTAGAGATTGAGAGATGTGGTATAATGAAATACCGCCTGTAATATCAATTCCAGTTGTAATCTTTGTGATAGGTCGGATACGGCAATGCCGTTTCCCTACCCCGATTAATTGTAGGGACACGGCATCTTGAGTGTCCTGATGGTTCGACGCAACGTTTACTTAACAAACTTACCGCAACGGTACAAAGTTATAGCCAGAGCTTCCTCCGAGTTTAACTTGCACTAAAATTGGTCGGCCAGCCCGATCGCCCGTTGGCAAAAACTTCACATCCTCGCTAGCTCCCGGTGTCGTAAAACTCGTACTTTTCAGTGCTTCTTGCAAACCTTCCCGCGTATTGCTTTTCCGCAATCCCGCGATGACAGCTTGAGTCGCATCAAAACTCGTTGCGGTGCGCCAATTTACCACTCCTCCCCACAACTGAGTAGCATTCTTGGGGAAAGTGCTACCGGGATTCGTTTCAGGATGCCAGGGAACAGGCAAAATCAGCCCGTCAACACTCTTTTGTCCATCTTTTAACGTTTGAAAGGTGTACATTGTTGTGCTGCCGTAGAGTGGCAATTTGCCTTGATTGGTGCGAGCTAGAAAAATTGCGCGATCGATGCGATCGATGTGAGGTGCTAGCATCAATCCTTGTGCGCCTTTACTGACTGCATCGGCGATCGCAGTTTCGGGATTAAAAGAAGGGACTGAAAAGTCGCAAACAGTCGGAACTAATTTGCCTCCAGCAGCAGTCAGAGCCGCCACAAATTCATCTTTAAATGAGATGTTATCGGGTGCTTGGGAGTCATAACAAATAGCAATATTAGTTTTGCCTGCTTTTACTGCATATTCTGCTAAGGGAGCAGCCATGATGCTAATATTGGGGACAGTCCGAAAGATGTAACTGCCAAATCCAGAGAGATTATTGGCAAAGCTAGTCGGTGTCACCATTACCAGTTTTTCTTGCTGATAAATCGGAGCAGCTTCGAGAGATGCGTTGCTAGCATTGTGTCCAATTACTGCTAGAATAGTCGCATCTTTTGTTAATGTGTTTGCAACTTCTTTAACAATTGCTGGATTGTTTTCATCGTTGACAATTTCTACTTGCAGTTTTGCGCCATTGATGCCACCACTATTATTGACTTCAGATTGAGATTGAGCCACACCTCGGAGAATTTCTTGTGCGACATTGGGGTTGCTACCAATGGGGACACTGACAGCAATTTTTAACAAGGAAGGGTTACTGCGGGCTGCGGCATTATTTAAATAAATAACGGTTTCTGGATCGTTGCGATTTTTTTGCAGCGAAGCCTGAAAACTTTGAATCGCAGTTGAGTAATCTCCTTTACCAAAAGCATCAACGCCTGCTTGTTTGTCTGGTGTGGTTGGGGATGTCATCAATATCTGATTTCCTAAACTGATGCGAGTTGCGATCGCACCCGATGGAGTTGTTCCCGTTGTAGCTGTAGATCCAGGTGTAGCTGTATCTGAACTTTTGGATGCGAATAAACCGGGAATAAACTTGTATGCGCCAAACCCAACTAAGACGAGAGCAATAATAAAAAATATGGGTGGCGGACTTTTTCTTTTATCTTGGGACATAGTTTTTCTCCTTATATGATTTCTACAGAAAAGTTGTTAACTACAATCAGTATTTAAGAGATTGCGGTTAAAGTCAATTCATTAAATTCACTAATTAAACTCATAAAAGTCATATTTGGATGTTTAGGGCGGGCAAGATGCCCACCCCACAGGGGTTTCAGGAATTTTGGCTGTGTGCGTTTCCAGGTAATGCTAGGATCGTAGAACACGTAAGTGCGATCGACCTTGGTAAATTCATGTGTTTGTGTGCAACCATAAGTGCGATCGGCTTATATATCTGAAATTAAACCTTAAATCATGCAAATTACGATCGCCCTTCCCGACAATCTACCTCTGACTGAAGCCGATGTGCGACTCGAACTTGCGATCGTACTTTATCAGCAACACAGCCTCCGTCTCGATCAAGCGGCTCAACTCGCTGTAATGTGTGTGGACGACTTCTACCAACTATTAATCGATCGCAATATCGTCACTCCGCCCGCAGATATCGATGACGAGCCCGCCGAACTCGTTTTAGCCAGCCTCCGTACATCCCTCCAGCAAATTAAAGAAGGCAAATTACACCCTATTTCCGAACTGTGGGATGGAATTGATGACTAACGAGACACCCCAAATCCAGCTTGTCTTTTCCGATGAGTTCAAAACACGACTTCGCACCCTTATTAAACGCTATCGCAGCATCCGCACCGACCTAAAACCGCTACTTGACGAGCTACAGTCTGGCAATTTCATCGGCGACCAAATCCCCGGAACTGGCTACACCGTATTCAAAGTTCGCCTGAAAAACAGCGATATCCAAAAGGGCAAAAGTGGTGGCTATAGAGTTATCTATCAACTCAGCGGTGATACCTACATCTTACTCGTCGTTATCTACTCGAAGTCAGACCAAGATGACATCCCAGCCAATCAAATTCGAGACATTATCGATGGCTCTTGAAAAAGCAACCAAATTCATAATAATGCTAGGGCGATGAGGACACTATAAGTAAGTGCGATCGGCTTTGGTGGATTGATGTGTTTGTGTATGGCTATAAGTGCGATCGGCTTGTACTTGTATTTTCGGAACAGTAAAGTTTTATGGTTTAGGTAGTGATTCCCAATTACAGATAGACTCTGGTTTGAGAGGGCAAGTTTTGGGGGCGATCGGACTTCCTATGAGATTGAGTAAACTCAGCTTAGTTAAGGATTGCAAAGGTTTGATGTCACTAATTTGATTGTTGCTGAGTCCGAGATGATTCAGTTTAGTCAAGGATTGTAAGGGTTTGATATCGCTGATTTGATT
>JAUBOH010000091.1:3859-9174 GCA_036700145.1 Microcoleus occultus BM001215366 | reverse complement strand
GTCAAGGATTGTAAGGGTTTGATATCGCTGATTTGATTGTTGTCGAGGAAGAGATAATCCAGTTTAGTCAAGGATTGCAATGGTCTAATATCGCTAATTTTATTGTTGTCGAGAGAGAGTTTTGTCAGGTTAGTGAAAGACGCTAGTGGTTTGAGATAGCTGATTTCATTGTTGTTGAGAAAAAGCTCCGTTACCTTTAAAGATATTAGCGGTTTAATGTCGCTGATTTTATTGCTGTCGATGGTGAGAGAACTTAGTTTACTCAAAAATGCTAGCGGTTTGATGTCGGTTATTTGATTATTGTCAAGGTAGAGGACAGTCAAGTTAATCAAGGATTCTATCGGTTTGATGTCATTGATTTTATTGTTGTTGAGTTTGAGATCAGTCAGGTTAGTCAAAAATGCTAGCGGTTTGATGTCATTGATTTTATTGTCGCCGAGGGTGAGATTTGTCAGGTTAGTCAAGGATTGTAATGGTTTGATGTCACTAATTTGACTATAACTGATAGTGAGATTTGTCAAATTAGTCAAGGATTGTAATGGCTTGATGTCGCTGATTTTATTATATCTAAGTCCGAGATAAGTCAGTTGAGTCAAGGATTGTAATGGTTTGATATCAGTGATTTCCTTGTTGTCGAGGGTAAGTCCCGTGAGACTCGAAAGTTTCTGATTAGCCGCATCGCAATCAGTAGTTCCTGCTTGTTCTAAAAGTACCTCAACAGTATGTTTAGTTTCTGGACTTAAAGAAGCTTTTTCGCGACACCAATCACCAAATGTTTTGTTTGCGGGTTGCGTCTGTGCGACTGATGGGAAAGATATATTTCCACACGATCCTAAACCGATCGCACTAAAAGCCACTACCGCCATCAACCTTGACAAATTCACGTATTTCTGCATAGCTATAAACCTCATAATTTTGCACCTCTAATTTTCCGAACAGTAAAGTTTTAGACAAAAAGCTTTCAGAGAGGACGATCGTCCTCTCTACAAACTGCACAAATCAACTCAAACATCATCAAACAATTCACCAAATGCCGAATCAATATCAGTTTCAGCAACAGCCACAGACTGAGCAACTGGTGAATGATTAGGAGACTCCGGCGACTTCACCGAATGCACATTTACTATTGGTGATTCGGCCACAGGTTCCACAACAACAGACTTAGACTTCTTGACATTAATTACAGGTGATTGTGCTCCATTATCTCCATTTTTACTGGTTTCATTCCGCAGCAACATTGCCATCAAACCGTCCAACAAACCCCCACTACCGCCGTTACCATTCACTGTGACATCGGGAACAACGCGAACGCTACCATCTGAGACAGCTTGCATCAATTGCAACAGCGTGTAACTCTGCGTACCGAGAGCGTTGACACCAACTTGATAAGCATCCGCTTTTGCTTGTCCCATCAGCCGAATCCCTTCTGCTTCACCGCTTGCGTGTTCGATCGCAGCAGTTGCGCTCAATTGAGCAATTTTCACCCCTTGTTCCGCCGCCACCACCTGATTTTGAATATTGGCGATCGCAGTTGCGCGCACCAATTCTTGACGCTGCGACTCTGAAATCCGCTGTACGTCGTAAGTTTTCTCCTGTTCCTGAGCAATTTTGCGATCGGTCAATGTTTGCATCAACTCCGCTGGCGGCGAAATCAAACCGATCAGCGTGTCCACAGCCTGCACATCATAGGCACGTAGGGCTTCACGGACGTGTTCTGCGGCCTCTGCTTGGCGTTCGCTGCGTGCGATCAAAAAGTCGAGAATCGTATATTCTTGAGCCGAATTCCGAAAGTAATTGCCCACAATTGGACGTAACACTTGGTCGATCAGATTTTGCATCGAACCTTGCCGCGAAATGACTCTCGGTGCATCCAAAGTACCGACATGAATGATTTGAAAAATTTCCAGCTCAAAGGTAAATCCGTCAAAAGAAAGTAATTTCAAAGCACTTAATTTCGAGTCGTAGCCGTGTTCGCCGCTGAACCGCGTTGTAAAGTTTAAAACAACATCGGTAGTGGGAACAAGTTCGACTTTCATCACTTTCGTATTGATCGGATGTTTGCCTGGATAAAGCGGTTCCACCCACACACCTTTATCGCCTTTGTTGACGAGATTTCCGTGGGTGAAAGCCACACCGCTGACATCTTTGTGCGATTCCCCTACATAGGAAATGACTACGCCGACATAGCCGATCGGCACTTCGGTCATTTTCACTTCTTCAACTTGCACAAACCAAGGGTTCAGGTTCCAAGAACCAGAGAGAATCACCTGTTCTTGCAAGCCCCTGCGCCCGCCACCCTTGATGAAAGATTGCGCTTTTTGGAAGTTGTCATGACCGGGAATAATCGGCCCAGCGATTTCACCTTCATCGATCGGAACTCCGTCGAGCACGTTGGCAATTCCCACGCGATCGGGAGCAAGTTTGTATAGTTGAAGTTCCGACGGCTGCATACCTTTTGCCGCTGCATTGGCAGAAGTAATCACCTCAAATACCGCCGTATTGATCCGATAAGTACCAGTGGTGATGATTGCGAGTTGCCGTCCTTTTTCACCGCCATCGGTGAGGAATTTGCGGGCATTTTGGAAGTTGTCGCAATCGACGACTTTGCCTAAAATGCGATCGGAAGGAATAGTGGCTCCATCATTGGCAATAATTAAACCAATTTCATCTTGAGGAACCACCACAACTGGCTCTCTGCGAACGCTATATTGCCAGGGAAAATAACCAAAATGCCAGCCGGGAGGCAGAGTATCTGCTTGCAAACCTCCTTCGCCATCGAGTGCAATCAATCTACTGGATGGCAAGTTTTTGCTGGAGAATTTCTTGACTACAATTCCCACTTCTCGTTCGCCGATCGCAATTAATCCCAAAGTCCAACCAATTTTGGGGATAAAGATGAAAACTAGGAACATTGCGCCTACGGGATAGATCCAAATCGGGATGCTGAAGCCTTCTTCTGGCGCTGGTTGGACTTCCTGGGGTTGGGGAGGTGGCGATTTGACTTGGGCTGAAGTTGGTGGTGCGATCGCGCCTACTGCTGTAATAGTTGTTGCTACAGATACTGCTAAGGGTAGAAGCTTGCGAAGCCAACGTGATTTAGTCATAATTTTTCACCTGCTTTAAGCTCAAATGTACTGAAAAGTCGTTAACTACAATCAGTATTCAATAGATTTCTTTGAAGGTCAATTCATAAAAGTCATTAATTGTGTTCATAAAAGTCATATTTATAAGATGATTTGTCATGAAGTGCGATCGGTTTATCTCAAAACTAAGCAAATTCGGAGACGGCAATGCCGTTTCCCTACCCGATTATTTGTAGGGAAACGGCATTGCCGTCTCCTGAATTTGGGTAATATCAATATATCAACGAGTGATCAGAAACCGGGTTTTTTCCGAAATACTTCGTTATAGTCCACAGATTAGCTAAAAACCCGGTTTCTTTGGTTGTGATGCGTCCAGGGCCGTTGATATTAACCGCCATCACCACCACCACCGCCATCACCACCACCACCGCCCCAACCACCACCACCACCCCAACTACCACCACCGATACTACCGCCACCGATACTACCGCCACCGCCATTAATCATGAATATAGTAATGATTATTCCAAATATCCAAAGCACTGGAGAAGGAAGTCTGGGTTTTGTCAAAGAGCTTTCTCCCGAAGCAGATTGAGATTGATTACCACCTTGTTGCCAACCAGCTTGAGGTATATTCAGAATCGCCTGTGGAAATGCAATCTGCACTTCTAATTCTTGTTCCGGTGGAATAGCCTGACTTGCCACAAATTCAAAAGTTTTCGGATCTACTTGACGGGGAACTGCTGCTGTACCAAAATTCGTAAACGAGAGAACTTTTCCTGACAAAGCATCTGGTAAATTCACCGTAACTTTTCCTGCATTAACTGGTGCTTTGCGGCCTGCTGCAATCGCTTTCCAATAAACTAAAGTATTCTCACCATCTAGCTGCAATCCACCTACTACACGATATTTGATCACAAAAGTATGTGTATCTGGCGGTTTTAATTCATGTTGCCAGCGAATCCAAAGTTCATTGTTTTCAGTGCCTGTGCTACTAGGAATTATTTGATTATTTTCCGCAACTGTGACATCTTTAATTTCATCGACCTTATCTAAAGGAATATAGCGATACCGTTCATTGTTGTAGTCTGCTGTGAACACATATTTTTGCGTTTCGGTGACTAACATATCTCCGTTCGTCTGAACGTCGATCGCGACATTGATGTTATCCCAGTAGAACGGTAGTTGTTGGGCCGCTGCATGAGTCACTGTGACTAACAGTAGGCTTAATGATGCTAGTAAGAAGAAAACTATTTTTTTGAGGAGTCGTTTATTTATCATAGGATTTCCACAAGATAAGTGTTGAATACAATTATTCAACAGGTTTCTTGTGGAGTCAATTCATTTAATTCATTAATTATGTTCATAAAAGTCATATCTTCAGTCCGGTAGTCCGGCAGTTATTGGAGATGTCTAATAGTCCGGCAGGGGTTGAAACCCCTGGCGGACTCACGGGATGACTAACGGACTTTGCCGGCTGACAGCTTAAGTTGATACCTATGGGCACTGTCGTCTCCTAATTTCTTCTCAACTTTGAAATACCATACTTAACAAAGTTAAAACAGTACACCCAAACACGGCTTCAAATGTGTATCTTCGCGAAGGTTTGTAAGGGGAAGAATGCCAAACGCGCAATTCTCCATTAAAGCCGCGCGCTGCTAAACTCAACGAAACTTGACGGTAATTTACCAAAGTTCGCTGAAGCAATTGCCCGATTAAAATGCCTAAACTGTGCATTCCCCGCTTCCAAGTGCGGTAGCCGCTGCGCGAGTTTTGGGCTATCCAAAGTTCATCGGCGATCGCCAATAAGCTAAAAATAAACCGATACATCAACAACAAGAGTTCTGTCAACAACGGCGGAAAGCGTAATTGTCTGAGAATTTGCAAGGTTTCTGTAAATGGCACCGTCAACAGGATGAAATACATACAACTTGTCGATGCCAAAGTGCGCGGGAATAACAGACTCACTTGGTATACTCCAGTGCGACTCACATACAGATACAAATTGCCGATACTAATCCCCCAACCTTGCAAGATATCCCATTGCATTGTTTGGATTTGACTTAATTCAATTCCACCGATCGCCAAAGCAGGCAAACTCGTCAGCAAAAACATCAACGGTAGCGACAGCAACCGCAGATAAAGTTTCCCCGGAATGCCCGCATAGATGACGATCCAGACTGCTAACCAAAGGGCGATCGACAATTGGACGATCGCCCCAGACAGCAGAGA
>JAUBOH010000091.1:0-3759 GCA_036700145.1 Microcoleus occultus BM001215366 | reverse complement strand
AACTGCATCGAAGTCACCACATAAGTCAGCAAATCTGCGATCGCCGCAGCACAAAAAATTGCCGCCCGTTGCTTGCCAGTTCGCATCAGCAATTGATAGATAAAATACGCAGCAAACGGCCCAACAATCGCCATCGAAAACATATTTGCTCCCAGCGTTGTCAGTCCGCCGTGGGCCAACAAAACAGATTGAAATAGCAGCACTAAAGCACCAAGTACAGCCATCACCGAAGGGCCAAACAAAATTGCACCCAAACCAGTACCCGTTGGGTGAGAACAACTCCCAGTTACCGAGGGAATTTTCAAAGCAGAAAGCACAAAAGTAAATGCACCTGCTAAAGCCAGTAATAGTTTAAGTTCCGGGTGTTCTTTGGTAATTCGGGCGATCGCACGCAAACCTACCACAAAAAAAGGCAAAGCCACCATCCACCAAAACGCAGCCCATTGTACAGGCAAAAAACCTTCTGAAATGTGCATAGCTGCCGCAGGCGTTGCCGAGCCCAGGACAATATAACAACTCAAGCCAGCCATCAATCCCAGGCTAACTAACTTCCGATTTCGCGCCTTCATCAAGTACCTCGCAGATGAGACTATGTGAACCAACACATCGGCGGGCATTCTGACTTGAGAGGTAGAGGACTGAAGTCCTTACTACAAACCTCATTACAGTTGCGGGACAGCGTTGGACTTGCACCAAACTTTCCCCGTTTCCTCTAATGGCTGCTCCCCATTAGAACCGAATCGTTAGCTTAGTATAGTCGATCGCACAAATCTAAACCGATATTTTACAAAAATTATTTCAGCTTAATTAAATCAAAAATAGCTATCGTCTTCTCTTCTCTTCTCTTCCTTCGCGTCCTTAGCGTCTTCGCGGTTCGTTCAATAAATACTATCGCCAAACAAATCAACGTTATAATCATAATAAGTTTTGAGGAAAGCCGCAATGTTACAGTACAACTTGCCGAGGAACTTGCCCTCAGCCGACGAACTACCAGACTCGGACGAAACACCTGTGGATAACGAACTGCAAGAACTAATACCGGGGTTGCTAAAGGCAATCTTGCTGATACTTTGGTCAGAACGCATGGACTGGTTTTTTGGCATTGATATGGGTGTTTACCATCACCCAGACGAACCTGCAATAGTGCCAGATGCTTTCTTAAGTTTAGGAGTAGAACGGTTTTACGACGAAGAATTGCGTCCCAGTTACGTGCTGTGGGATGAGAATGTCATGCCACAGTTCGTGCTAGAAGTTGTTTCCCCAACTTATCGCAAGGAATACAGCACAAAATTCGACATTTATCAAGATTTAGGCGTACTTTATTACGTCATTTATTCTTCCCGCCGCCGTCGCAAACCTCATTTGGAAGTACACAAGTTAGTCAATGGCCGCTATGAATTGCAGTCAGGACATCCTGTTTGGATGCCAGAAATAGGTTTGGGGATTGGTTGTGAAAGGGGAAACTATTCTGGGGTGACAAGAGAGTGGTTGTATTGGTATGATGCCGATGGCAAACGCTATCTGACTCCTGAAGAACAGGTGAAAGAATCAGCGCAGCGCGCCCAACAGGAATCGCAGCGCGCCCAACAGGAAGCGCAGCGCGCCCAACAGGAAGCCCAGCGCGCCCGACAGGAAGCCGATCGCGCCCAACAGGAAGCCCAGCGCGCCCAACAGGAAGCCCAGCGCGCCGATCGACTAGCTGAACGTTCCGATCGACTAGCTCAGCGATTGCGAGAGTTGGGGATAGATCCTGATAATCTAAGCTGATATGGCAATCAAGAGTGCAAGACTGACGCACTCTTGACGTTCAGGAACCGGGTTTTTCCACCGAGATCGATCGCCCTCAACGGAGGATTTTCTGGAAAAAACCCGATTTCTGCATTCAAGAATCTGTGAATATTTATCGCAAAAATCAGAAAAGATGCAGCTAGATTTGAAACAAACAGAGAGTTTGACGGCAAACATTGAGATGCAGCTCGAAAAAATGACGATCGGGAGACGTGATTAAATCATGCTCATGGATCTGCGTTCTTACGATATCATCTGCTTTGGTGATGAAGTTCCAGGAGCTCTAGCCGTTATCTCAGCAGCCAGAGAATACCGTCGCCGGACAAAGCTTTATCCGCGAGTTTTGCTCATGTCTAAAGGAAGCTTGCAAGAAGGAATTGGCGGACATTTAGTCAGAGGCGGCCTCGCTTATTTAGATCGAAGTCAGGTTAGTCAAGAACTGCAACAATCTTTAAATTTAGACCCCTTTGGTTCACCGCCGACAATCTATAAAGAATTCCTGCAAAAATCTGGTGTCAGCGCGATCGCCCTTGACCCCAGCAAAGCCAGCGCAGCCCTGAAAGCAATGCTGTTACAAGCAGGAGTCGCACTTCTGAGCAAAGTAGAAATTAAATCAGTCAATAAAGAAGGTAAAAAAATTACTAGCATAACTACCTCAAAAGGGACAGTTTATGTAGGTAAACAATTTATTGATGCCACTGTCAATGGCGAATTAGCTCAAGCGGCTGGTGTGCGAAAGCTGAATGGATTTGAAACCTTTGGTTTGCCTAACTCAGAACTTCCAGTCACCCTAGTTTTTGAAACCCAAGGACTCAGTGTCAGAAGACTGAAAGAACTCGATTATATTTATCTAAAACGCTTCACAAACCTTGCCGATTCTGAGGCTCAAAAATTTTTGCTGTCCGCAGCGGGGAAAGATGCCAAACTAGCAGAAGAACTCCGCCTGGAAATGATCGATACCAGAGGAAATCTCAAAACTCTGTGGGCAGGCAACGATTACATCGATGTGCGATCGCCGGCTCTGTCTGTAGCTTACCACTCCTTTAGAGGAAGAAAACTATCTTTTCCGGAAACCGGCGTAATTTTAGATGAGGGAAATATAGCAATACTTCCAAATGAAAGACTTTCGTGGAATGCGGTGTTATTTGCAGTCACCGCCAGCGAAGCAGAAGCCTTAGCCAGAAGCGGGAGCAAACCCACGGCTAGTATGCAAAGAGAGATGTTATTTCTTGCAACTTGGCTGAGGAGTTTGGGGGCTACTTCTATTACTTCTGCTTCAGAACTTTATATCAGACACGCCGGCAATGTGACGGGAGTTGTAGAACCCCTAACCGGCGCACAAATGCTGCGCGGTGGCGTACCGGCTAACGAGGCACTGGCAACATTTAGCTATCATTTTGATGTACGCGGAGGCATCCCGGGTATTGGCGAGAAAGCAAACAGTCTAGGGTGGTTTAAAAGTCTGAGTTTTAAACAGCCTACCTTCAATATTGGCATCCGCCACGCATTAATTAAAAACGTCCCTAACCTGGCAGTGGTCAGTCCGTGTTCTGGATTTGAAGGGCTAGCTTGTTCTGTGGGCAGAATTGTAGAATTCAACGCCGCAGTTGGTCAAGGTGTCGGTATTGCGGCCGTTAATGCCATTCTCAATAACAAAAATTTAGCCGATATATCTAACCGAGAAGTCAGACAAGTTCTGGTTGAAACAGGCCAGTTACCTAAAATTTTTGGAGTTGCAAACAATGCTGATGGAATGTTATTAGCACAATTCGAGACTCTTGTAAGTGCCGATGCTATTGCATAATATAGCACTTCTCAAAAAGATGAGGTACGTTGTTGGGCTTTAGCCCCTCTTCTGCAATTGGTAGGGTGTATCGCCATCCCTCGTACCAAAAAAAGACAGAAAAATAAAGGTTCGTAGTGAGGACTTTAGTCCGCAGAAAAAGAAGGACTAAAGTCCTCACTACGAAC
>JAUBOH010000090.1:10744-19171 GCA_036700145.1 Microcoleus occultus BM001215366 | reverse complement strand
CCCGCAATGCAGCGGGGGGGCTAGGGGGGGTCGAAGAGTGTTGCACGATTTTAGAGAAATGGTATAAATCACAGCAATTCCTCCCGTTCCTCATATTCCCCTTGTTCTCCCCGCACTAAAGGTTCATCCTGAAAGCACCCGCAAGTTCTCTCAAAAAAACCGGGCGACCAGCCTAAATCTTCCGGTGTTTTAGCCTCAGTTGCTGGTGCTATGCGCTGGAAAACTACAATAACTTCCAAATCTGTATCTTTAATTCCAACCGGGACTTGCAAATGCAACATCCCGTCCGCACCGACGCGCGATCGCACTTTAATACTTTGCATAACTCTTGCCTCCTTAAGTTTGTACTGAAAATTCCTCTGGATCGACTCCCCAATTCACCCATTTAATCGCTTCTCGTGCTGAGTTGATATCGGGTGGCACTCGCAAAGCGTGAATAAATCCGGTGCTGGGACAAGTCATCTTTAACAGATAAATCGGCTCCACGTCAACCTTTGTATCAATTTTTAATAAGGTGTATTCCTGCCAAGTATCTAATTCAACGGCTGCTAATTCAGAGCAAATGCGATCGTAACCAATTCCTTGAATTAGCACTCGCTTGAGTTCGGCGTTTTCTTCCTCTAAAAGCCATTCGGGTTGCCACTCGTTGGGGTGTATTTGTCCGTATTTTTCGGGTAAGGTGGCGCCGTGATAGGAATAGAGGCTGTATCCATCGGCAAATTGAATGGCGGGCTCTGCTTCGGCGTGGAGGCGGTGTTGGCTGTCGAAGCAGAGGATGCGGGGGCGATCGCACACCAGGCAAACATCTTCGTGAGATAAAATAAAGCCACACTCTTTGAATAAACTCTGAATAGTTGCCCATTCTTTAGGATCGTAATCGCAATTTAACACGGAAATATAAAAATCAAAGCCACAGCCAGAATAAACAATTCCCTCTGGTTCCAGTTCATTTTCAAATAACTGCTGGAGTTGGTTTAGCAGTGGACGGTAAAGTTGCGTATGGAAGTCCCAATCCAGCCAATGAATTTCGTCCCATACTTTCTGAGATCGTTGCTCCCACAGGTTGCTTCTTACTTCGTGATATAGTTCATATACCAGACGGTAACAAATATTCTCTATCCACTCTATTGCTCTAAAAGCTACATAAGGGCTATCAAAGAACAGAATTTGTGGACATTTTGTGTCAATCAGAGCATAAGCACCTCTTACTGCTTCTGCCGCTTTTTCGCGGTCGATCGGGTCAGTAGACAGTGCAATTTTCCGCCACTTTTCTAGATAAACTGGAATTAACGCTTCTTGTTCGGGAGTAAATGTTTTAATCATGACTGTCTTTCGCGGTTTCCACCCGCAGCTTTTAACTGATTTAATGCTTTTTAGCAATTTGCAAGTCTTCTAAAGTCTCTAACCATTCGATGAGTGATTGCCAAGTTTCGACATCTAAGACAGCAACTTGTTTGCCTTTTTGATTGAGAAACTCAACTGACTGCAATACTTCTAATCCGGTCATTCAGGCTACCTCTATGTTGATGATAGGTATAACTTTTGCTCTCTATTCTAATCAATTTGCTCCTCGGTTGCTGCGCCAAACCGTATCGAAAAAAGGGCGATCGCACCCAACCAACCCCAGCCGCTAGCTCCAAGTGAGGCAATCCCCCCGCAGCCCCCGCTTCTTCTCGCGGTACAATTAGTGCAATCATACTTACGCTGATATTGAAAAGGCTAGACACCACGCCACAGGAGACAACAGACGCATGGGTAAAGTAGTTGGCATTGACCTCGGAACAACAAACTCAGTAGTAGCCGTCATGGAAGGCGGCAAACCGGTTGTGATTGCCAATGCAGAAGGGATGCGGACAACTCCCTCGGTAGTTGCTTTCACAAAGGAAGGAGAACGCCTTGTCGGACAGATGGCCAGACGCCAAACTGTTCTCAATCCGCAAAACACGTTTTACGCCGTCAAGCGCTACATCGGACGCAAATATAGCGAACTGACTCCTGAATCAAAGCGCGTCCCTTACACAACTAAGCGCGAAGAAAACGGCAACATCAAAGTCAAGTGTCCCCGCCTGAAAAAAGATTTTGCCCCAGAGGAAATTTCGGCGATGGTGTTGCGGAAGTTAGCCGATGAAGCAAGCCGCTATCTGGGACAAGAGGTGACGGGGGCTGTAATTACAGTTCCCGCCTATTTCAACGATTCGCAGCGACAGGCGACGCGAGATGCGGGACGAATTGCCGGACTTGATGTCAAGCGAATTTTAAATGAGCCGACGGCGGCTTCTTTGGCTTACGGTTTGGACAGGCGAGAAAGTCAAACTATTTTAGTTTTTGATTTGGGCGGCGGTACTTTTGATGTATCTATCTTAGACGTGGGAGATGGAGTATTTGAAGTCAAAGCAACTAGCGGCGATACTCAATTGGGCGGCAATGATTTTGATGCCAAAATTGTTGATTGGTTGGCAGAACAATTCTTAGAAAAAGAAGGAGTTGATTTGCGCCGGAACCGCCAAGCTTTGCAGCGCCTGATCGAAGCAGCAGAAAAAGCCAAAATTGAGCTGTCGGGAGTCGGTGTCACCGAGATTAATTTGCCGTTTATCGATGCGAATGAAGACGGGCCTCTGCATCTGGAAACGCGCTTGACTCGCGGTCAATTTGAGGGGCTGTGCACCGATTTGGTGCAGCGGCTGCGTCGCCCGGTGAAACAAGCTTTGGCTGATGCAAATTTGAGTCCTTCTCGCATTGATGAAGTTGTGCTAGTCGGCGGTTCGACTCGCATTCCTTTGGTTCAGCAAATTGTTCGCAGTTTGATTGATAAAGAGCCGAATCAAAATGTGAATCCCGATGAAGTTGTGGCGGTGGGAGCGGCAATTCAGGCGGCGATTTTGGCGGGGGACGTGCGGGATGTGCTGCTGTTGGACGTGACGCCGCTGTCCCTGGGTTTGGAAACGATCGGCGGTGTGATGAAAAAACTGATTCCTCGGAATACTACTATTCCAGTCAGGCGATCGGACATTTTTTCGACTGCTGAAAACAACCAAACTGTGGTAGAGGTTCACATCATCCAAGGGGAGCGGGAATTAGGCCGGGATAATAAGTCTTTGGGACGGTTTAAACTGACGGGAGTTCCGCCGGCGCCGCGGGGGATTCCGCAGATACAAGTAGCTTTTGATATTGATGCTAACGGGATGCTGTTGGTGACTGCTTTGGACAAAACTACTGGCCGGGAACAAAGTATTACTGTGCAAGGTGCTTCGACTCTCTCTCAGCAGGAAGTGAATCAAATGATTCGCGATGCTGAGCAGTTTGCTCAAGCTGATAAGTTGCAGCGGGAAAGGGTGGAAAAACGCAATCGCGCTGAAGCTTTGGCTTATCAGGCGGAGCGACAGTTGCGGGAAGTTGCTCTCGATCGCGGAATGCAGTTTGCTCAAAGAAGCCGCCAACGAATTGAAACTTTAATTCGGGAATTGCGAGACAGTTTGGAACGCAACGACGAGCGGGGAGTTGACCAAGTTGGCTCGGATTTGCAAGATGCTCTTTACGATTTGAGCCGCGAAGTTTCAGCTTTTGCTCAGGATGACGATGATGATGATTTCTTTGAGTCTGTGAAGCGCACTTTTTCGGGCGACGGTAATAAGCGACGCACGGATGATTTTAGCAATGCTAAGCCGTACCGCCGATCGACTGTCGATCCAATTGGCGATCGTATGGGCGATCGATCCTACGATCAAGATCGCGATCGCACTCCCGATCGCAGAAGCAGTCCCAATCGCCCGAGTCGCCCCTATCAAAATCAAAGCGACGACTGGGATGACGATGACGATTGGCTGTAATTAGTGGTTAGTCATTAGTCCCTAGTCATTAGTCCCTAGTTTGAAGCAGGGAAGCAGGATGACTGATGGCTAATGACTAATAACTAATAACTAATAACTAATAACTAATGACTAAAAATGCAGAACTTTCGCAATTACTATCAAATTTTGGGAGTACCCAAAGATGCCTCGGCTGATGAGATCAAAAAAGCCTATCGACGGCTAGCGAGACAGTTGCATCCTGACGTAAATCCAGGGGATAAATCTGCTGACGATCGATTTAAAGATATTAATGAAGCATACGATATTCTTTCCGATATCGATAAGCGTGCTCAATACGATCAGTTTAGTAAATTTTGGAAACAAAAGGGATTTCAAGGCAAACAAGGCGTGCGAATTCCCAATTTTTCAACTTGGGGAGGTGGTAAAACTAGCATCAAAAAAAACGCTGAGAATGTCGATTTTAGCGATTACTCTGATTTTAATAAATTCCTCGACCAAGTGCTCGGAAGACGGCGGGAAGTGAGGATGGCGACAGCGAATGATGCAGCACGAGTTAGTTCGCCGGAGCCCTGGAATACGGCTTCCAAAAAAACGAGTTATGTGGCTAATTCTCGGGAAGATAGAAGAGAAATTGACGATCGCGAAATTCGACGACAAGTTAGGGAAATTGACGATCGCGAAATTCGACGGGAAGTTAGAGAAATTGACGATCGCGAAATGCGACAGGATATTGACGCGAGGCTGACTTTGCGCTTGGAAAGAGCCTATTCTGGGGGAACCGAGCGAATTCGCTTGGAAGACGGGCGGGCGATCGAGGTGAATCTCCCTCCTGCTATGGTATCGGGCCAGCGGATTCGCTTGCGAAATCAAGGCATTGCTGGCGGGGATTTGTACTTAAAAATCACCGTTTCTCCCCATCCATTTTTCCGCTTGGAAATGTCGGATATTTGCTGCGAATTGCCGCTGACTCCCTGCGAAGCGGTGTTGGGTGGAGATGTGGAAGTACCGACATTAGATGGTAGGGTGAAAATGAAATTACCGCCTGGAGTTACGTCTGGGAAGCGGTTGCGGCTGGCTAACAAGGGCTATCCGACTGGAAATGGCGATCGGGGCGATCAGCTAGTAGAAATTCAGGTGTTAATTCCCAAGGAAATTAGCGAGGAGGAAAGAGAATTGTACGAGAAGTTGCGGCAGATTGAGACTTTTAAACCGCGTCAGGATTTATCTGTATAATTGTAAGGTGCGCAGTGCGCACCTTACCAATAATTTTCGTGAAAAAGTTAGGATATGGTTTGCTCAATGTTAATGACATATCAAATTCAAGAATTTGGCGGCAAACAAATTACTTATTCTCAACTATTTAAGTAAAATTACTGTTGTAATTATTACCAAAATAGCGAATAATTTAGAGCAAGATAATCTTTTCGCGCTCTGGAGCATTCTGCAAACATGACTCAAATGCCGCCTCAATGCAAAAATCTGCAAGAGCAAGTAGACTCTTTACTGCAACTGCTGCGTCAAGAATCCTCTTTGCGACAACAAGATATTACAGCGGTGCAAGCTTCTTTGAAAAAAGCAATTTCTCCCGAGTTTGAGATTGTATTTGCGGGTGCTTTCAGTGCGGGAAAATCCATGTTAATTAATGCTTTGTTAGAGCGAGAATTGCTCTACAGTGCGGAAGGACACGCGACTGGTACTGAGTGCTACATCGCTTTTGCTGAGCCTGAGAAAGAGCGAGTTGTTCTCACTTTTTTGAGTGAAGTTGAAATTCGAGAACAAGCACATACTCTTTGCGAAAAGTTAGGTTTAACTACTGAACTTAATATTAATCAAACAGATGTAGTGCCGCTTTTGTGTCAGGGATGTAACATAATTATTGAACAGGAAGGCGGCGAAAATAAATCGGAGCGAGCCAAACAAGCTAAGGCTTTGATGCTGCTGTTAGAAGGTTTTGAGGTAAATCGCGATCGCATTCATACCCTCGAAAACGCCACCTACTCGATGGAACAGTTTAACTTTTCCAATCTCAAGGAAGCTGCTAGTTATGCTCGCCGGGGTAGCAACAGTGCGGTGCTCAAGCGTGTAGAATATTATTGTTATCATCCGTTGCTACAAGATGGCAATATTATTATCGATACGCCGGGAATTGATGCGCCAGTACAGCGGGATGCGGAATTGACTTATGATAAGATTGAAAGCCCCGATACTTCGGCGGTTGTCTGCGTTTTGAAAGCAGCTTCGTCTGGGGAAATGACGACGGAAGAAACCGAGTTGATGGAAAAGACACGCGGAAATCCGGGAATTCGCGATCGGCTTTTTTACATTTTCAACCGCATTGACGAAACTTGGTACAACACGCAACTGCGACAGCGCTTAGAAAATCTGATTAATTCCGACTTTCGCGATACTGCGAGAGTGTACAAAACCAGCGGATTGTTGGGATTTTACGGCAGTTTGATTAAAAATACCACAACGCGCGATCGCTTTGGGTTAAATACAATATTTGCCACAAGTAAGGGGCGGGTTGATGTAGATGGTAAGTTGGATTCACAGTCGATCGCTAATAGTGAAGAAACTCCGCAATTTATCAGCGAATTCAACCGCTACTGCGCCAATTCCGGCAAGTTATCTCCCAGCAAATTTCGGATTTCAGTTAACAGCTACGAAACACCAAATGAAAACTACGTGCGGATTCTGGCGGAACAAGGAAAACCGTTAATCGAGCAATTAATTCAAGATAGCGGTATCGAAGATTTTCGCACAGCCATCACCGATTATCTCACAAAAGAAAAGCGCCCGCAACTGTTCAAAAATCTCGCCGATGATTTAGAAGACTTGTGCATTCAACTGCGGAAACAATACCAAACAATTCAACGGAATTTGGACAGCCAGCCCCGCGAAATTGAGGCGATGAAAGCACAGGAACTTTTGCGGCTAAATCAAGAATTGCAGCAAGTCGGACAGGATTTTCGGGAACATATCGCCACAGAAATCAATGAAATGATTATGAATAAATGCGATATTTTTGATACCGATTTTCGGCAACTGCAATCTCGGATGATCCGGCGCTTGGATGAATTGCTAGATAGCTTTTCGGTTGAGGCAGCTTACGGCCGCACTGTGCTGACTCATCCCCGCAATGCTACAGCACCTTTAATTGCTGTTTTAGTTGAGGCGCTTTACTATTTGGCAAATCAGTTAGAAGATATTTTAATAGAGTCTACAGCGTCGCTAGTTGCTAATTTCTTCCAGTATTTGAAAGACAGTGTTCGCAAATCTGAATATTATCGACTTCTGTATCGGTTGTTGGGGAATGATGGGGGAATTGAACAGCAGTTAGATGAGTTGTCAAAGCGGGTTTCTGATGCTTTGGTGAATGCGGCTGGTGTTGAGTGCGATCGCTACGTGCGAGAAAGTCCCCGTTTTTACGACGAAGACACGTTTTCGATTTATCAATTCCGTCAAACATTGCAGCAAACATCTCAAGGTTACGACTGCGAAAATATGGTAGATGCGCAACCTGCAATTCGGCAATTGTTGCGCCTAGATTTCGAGCCAAAAGTATCGAAAACTATCCGCCAAACCTTCCGCCAAACTGTTAATAAGACGCTGAAAGATCATTTGTTACCGATGGCCGAAAAGCAAGCGGATGATATTTTGCAGAAATACAGTCAAGCCCGCGATTATGTGGAGCAAACTTTGGCGCAGGAGGCGGAGGAGAAAATCGCTAGGAACCAGCGGCTGCAAGGGGAGAATGATGAAAAGATCGAAAAGTACGATCGGGCGGTTTCTGGGATTAATAGCTGTTTGCAGGCGATGAAATTGCACGAGAGTTTGTTGCCTGTAATTGGACAAAATGATGGTGTTTCAGTGGATGGTGAATGATTGTGCTATAATAGCTAACAAAGAGCGACTTTAATCCTATGAACATTCGCCAAAAACTTCTAACTATAATTGAGCAACTTCCAGATGAGAAGTTAGCCACAATTCTGAACCTAGCGCTTGTCTTGAAAAGTGGAAAAGCATCTGTTCAACCTGTGCTTGAATCCCAAGCTTATCAAGATTGGCTGAGTACAGAAAATGACATTTATGACGAGATATTTGCCGATGAACTTACGGCGCGGTGATTTAGTGTTGGCTCAAGTACCAATGCCTTCTACTCAGCTAACACAGTTTAAACTGCGTCCGGCTGTGATAATCTCGGCAGATAATCTCAACCAAATTCTTGACGATGTGATGGTTGTACCTTGTACTTCTAAGACAAGTCGCCCTGTGACGGTGGCTCAATATTTGATAACAGGAGATGAAATTGCATTAGCTGGTATTAGAGTTGAGTCGGTAGTTAGATGCGAGTCCATCTTTACCCTCAACAAGTCAATGATTACTCGGAAACTGGGTTCCCTTTCAAATGAGGCAATAAACCACGTTAATCGGTGTTTGATAGTAGCTTTGGAATTAGAAACAGTAGTAGATCAAATAGAACTTAAGCGAGGGTGGGAAGAATATGGAAGATAAATTTGATTTTCACAACTGCGGTAATGATGATGCTTTATCTTTTGGTAACGCAATGCTTAAAATAGAAAAGCTCAAGGAAACAGTAAATAGAGTTTTGCCTGAG
>JAUBOH010000090.1:0-10644 GCA_036700145.1 Microcoleus occultus BM001215366 | reverse complement strand
AGTCCGTTCTGAGAAATTTTGACCCAATGCGGACTAAAGTCCTCACTACAAACCTTATAAATTCTACCATCTATAATACCGATAAGGATCGTCACCCATCTCAAAATCCGTCTTGTAATCCCAGTGATAAAACTCATTACTCGAACCATTAAACACAACCCCATCCGCCTTAAAACTAGCCCCTAAATTAGCTAAAATCTGAGCATTCGCCCGAGTTTGCCGCCACCGAGTAAAACGCAAATAAGTCTTAGTATCCGCATTCAAACTATCCGGGTCAATCTGAGAGAAAATCGCCACGCCCTTACCTACAGCAACCCGACTTAACAAACCGCCCGCACCGATTTCACCCCCAGACTTAATCAACCAAGTATCATAAAAAGAGCGCGATCGCAAATCCGAAGCACTAACTCCCTTCACCTCATCCCAACTCGGAACCGCCAGGGAACCCCCGAAATCCTTCGCTTGCTGCAAACCCACGCCCAAACCAGCAACAGGCACTTGACGCGGCAAGAAAAACGCCTTCCCGCCAGCATTCAAATAACCCCGCAAATCGGCATCTTTCAGATTCGCTTGGGCTCCCACAATTGCCAAACCAACATCCTTAGAAAGCGCATTAGCCCGCTGATAAATTACCCCCAAACTGTCCAACTTCAGCGCATCCCTGTCTCCCCCAATTAAAACTACCTTATCCGGCTTCGCAGAAACAATAGAATTCATCCCGTAACTCACAAGTTGCTGCACTAATTGCGCCGCCCCGCCATCTACAGCAAAATGGTCTTCCAAATCCAACTCGTTTAAAATCAATCTCCCTTTTCCGTAGTCCAATTCCATCAGCGGCGAGTAAGCTAAATCAAACTCAGATTCCAAAATTGGTCGCCAACCGCTGCGGTGCGGCTTCTCAATAGAAGCGCTGCTGACACCGCCGCGATTTCCCCAATGCCAGCCGTACCAAGGCATCTTTGCCGGACTAAATCTGACATTAGTTGGAATTGCATCTGGATAAGCCTCAACCAGCGTGCTTTCCCCCCTCCAATCGCGCATATCTTCACCGTCTAAACCGATAACTGCCGGATGGTTGCTGTCAACTGGATAAGCGCGGCGGCTGACGTGACTGGCAACCCGGAAACCGACATTTTGCAGCCACTCCGGCCTCTGGGGAAACACAATTGCTTTGCCGCCGTTTCGCACGAAATTTTCTAAACTTCCCGGCAATTTTTCCCCGCTAGAAAACGCTTCCCTACCGATAATTAGTAGGGGCAATCCCCCCGTGGTTGCCCCTACTACATTACCGTTCCACGGCACTAGCTGATGGCCTAACTGTTTTAACATTGCCGATGTTTTGCCCGCCGGGTCGAAAATTGCGATCGCATCTTTGACTTTGGCTGGGTTGGCAAACACCCGGAAAGCAAATGTATCGGAATGGGGGTTCTCGCCCACTCGCGCCGTCAAGCGAATTTCGCCATCAGTCTTGCTGGAAATTGTATTTGGTAATTTCACCTCAATTGGGAAAAACAGCGTCCCTGCTGGCTGAATAATCCCTTTTTTATCGCCCTTTTGTACTTCGTTGCCCCCCACCATTATTCGCCAATTAAACGCAAATTCTTGGGGCGATCGCGTATCGTTAATTAACACGACTTGCTTGGCAATTTTTGCGCCGATAAAAAAATTGCGGTCTTTCGCAGTAAAAACCGGACTAGCATTAGCAATCCAAGCCAAAGTCGAGCTATTATTATTCATAATTGCCTCGCCCCCTGGATGAATAGTATAAGCTTCTGGCTGCAAGTAATGCAAAAGATTGTTCGAGACTTGCTTCAAATAAACTCCTCGCCGCCCCGATTGAAATCCCCCAATATCCACCTTATTTCTGCCAGCATCGGAAACTTCCCAGCCGTGTCCGTCACTCCAAGGAATCATCCCCCCAGACATTCCAAAAGTCCGCCAACTCCGCCAAGTATTTGTACTGAACAACTGCTGCAACTTTTGAAAAGCGGGCGCAAAATCTAACTCTTTTTTCAGATGCCAGCTTTGATATTCCTGACCCTTGACAAATTGCTCGCGAATTTTAGCTTTATAAGCCGTACTTTCCAACTCGTAAGCCTGCTTGCCAAAATAAATTGCCGCAAACTCAGTCATCCAAGGTTCGCTGACAATCACCTGATTAAAACCTTGGCGGTTTCGCATCATTGTCGCGAACAACGGCGTGCCAAACTCGACTACCATATAAGGCATTTCCCCGGTTTTGCTCCACTCGGAAATCCACTCTTCTCTCTCTTGCAAGGGAATCACATTTAAATAAGAATTCAGCGCATAAACATCGCCGAAGTTGGCGCCTTGGTGTACCATCACCGGTCTGGTTGGGTCTGCCGATTTAATCGCAGCTAAAGCGTCGTTTCCCAAGGGAGTGTTGACCCGCAAACGCTCGTTTTCTGACTCACTGAGAGTTCCTTCTATTTTTCTTTTGCCGATGCGGATGGGATTTTGGTCGTCAGCGTTGCCGAAAAAATTAGGACTTGTCGCCCACATTAATACTGATGGATGATTGCGGTAGCGGCGCATTTCAGTCACCATTCTGGTTTTCCAGCGGTTGTTCCACAGGGGGTTTTTCCACTTGCCGTTCCAAGAGATAGATGTAATGTCTAATGCCGGGGCCATAATTGGAAAACCTTTGAGGTCTGCCCTTTCAGAAAAGAGTTCTCGAAAGTGCCACCTACCGCGTTCGTCGTGATCCCAAGGCCACATTTCTGTTATATTAAAACCGGCTTTTACGTAGCCATCAATTAGTTTATCAGATACTTCGACAGTGCCACCTTCCCAAGTCTCGGAGTGCAAGTTTGGTCGCAGGCGAAATTCGATGCCGTTTAAAAAAAATTTGCGCCCTTCTACCCAAAATTCGCGGAAGCCGAAAGGTTGGTCGTACTGCGTGTCAATGCCGCTGCCTTTTACTTGTAATTGCAGGGTGTAAAGGTTGGGTTTGCCGACATCCCAAAGGCGGGGATTCGGCCAATCCCACTGGGCTTGTACGGTTTGAATTGGTTTGGCTTGAACGCTGGCGGTTCCGGTAAATTTTTGTTCGATTTTGCCTTTTTCGTCGAGGATTTGGGCGATTAGTTGAACTTTGCCGTTTTGGGCAACGTCTTTGAGTTCTACACCTAATTTAAGTTGCTTGTTTCGGGTAGAAGTTTGGACGAATACGTCGCTGATTAGCGGGCCTGGGGGTACGCCCAAAAGCCGGATTTCGCCGATGATTCCCCGCGATTGCAAATTGGATTTTGCTGTGTAGATTTCTGTGGGGCCCATAATCACGGCTTTGTCTTTTTCGTCGGATACTGCCGCGACTAAAATTGATAGGGTATTTTGACCTGGTTTGGCAACTTTTGTAATCTCAACATTGCCGTAGGGCCATTCGATTTGACCGCAGTTGATGCCGTTGACGAAGATGATTGCATCGGTACTGACTCTGGCTAAGTCGATGAAAATTCTGCGGTTTTGCCAGTTGCCGGGAATTTCTATATTTCTCTGATACCAGGCTTTTGATAGTTGTTTGCTGTTGAATTTTTCCCAGTCTTGACCGGTACCGCGAGTGATGATTCCGGGGATGGATTCGTTGTTTTCTTCTTGCCAGTCTCCGGGTACTTGGATGGAGCCCCAACTGGAGGATGCGGGGGGATTTTGGGGGTTGCCAATGGCGGGGAAAAATTGCCAAGTTCCGTTGAGGTAGATTTGGTCGCGTTTGTTGTCGATCGCACTTGCGGCCATTGAGGTAAGATTGGGAAAGCCGATCGATATGACTGAATTGCTGGCCGAGTTGGGATTTTGAAGTGCATAACCGATGAATCCGAAGACGATGGCGGCTGCGAAAAATAATCCAATAATTTTTGCCAGCTTGTTATTCACCCTAAATTCCTCCCAGAAATCAGCTTATCCAATTTGTCCCTTCATCTATAATAGTAGTTTATCCAGCACCAGTCAGAAGTGCAAATCAGTCTCTCGGAAGATGGCACGGCCCCGGCAAATGTGGTTTGGTATATAAAAAATACATAATTATTTTCAACAATGTTGTTTTATCCGCACAACTAGCGCGATCGCGCCCTCGCTACAGGTCAACAAAAATGAGTCGGTTCCAGGTCTTGCCCTTACCTATTAAATCTTACAGCATTGCTACATTTAGCGCCGCCACGGCATTACTGCTGATAACTCTGTTACTGTTTGCACTCAAGGCAACTCCTGCAATCTTACTTTTTGGCGCTGCGGTGAGCGCTTGGTATGCGGGCTTAAAGTCCGCAGAACAAGAACTAGAAATAGAACGCAAGATTATTTCAAAAGTAATTGACACGGCGGCTTGCTTGATTGTAGTTCTTGACAGCCAAGGACGGATTGTGCGCTTCAACCAAGCGTGCGAAAAAACCACAGGCTACTCGGTAGCAGAAGTCGTGGATAAATATGTTTGGGATTTGTTCTTAATTCCCGAAGAAGTAGATCCAGTTAAAACAGTTTTTGCCAAACTAAACGCGGAAAACTTTTACAGCGAATATCAAAACTATTGGCGCACTAAAAACGGATCGAAGCGCTTCATTTCTTGGTCGAATACTGTGACGGTCGATGGCGATGGTTTGGTAGAATATGTAATAGCCAGCGGCATCGATATTACAGATCGCAAAGACGCAGAAATAGCCCTAGCTTTATCCTACGCTAAGCTAGAAAACCGGGTCAAACAGCGAACGGCCGAACTGAGAACGCTGCTAGAAAATACGCCGGATGTGATTATCCGCACCGACAAAGAACTGCGTTATATTTATGTCAATCAAGCCGTTGCCAGAAGCCAAGGAAAACCTGTTTCATTCTTCCTCGGCAAAACCAGTCAAGCGCTGGGAACGCCGCCGGAAATTTGCCAGATGTGGGATGAAACCCTGCACAAAGTGTTAGAAACAGGGCGAGAAGAAATCATCGAATTTCAGGCACCCTCAAGCGACGGCATCCGAAGCTATCAATCTCGCGTAGTTCCAGAATTTGACTCTGATGGCGTACCAGAATCGGCTTTAATTGTCGCCCGCGATATTACCGAACTCAAACTTGCAGAAACTCAAAGATTGCAGTTGACAATTGAGCAAGCAGCGAGGGAAAAAGCCCAAATAGAACAGCAGCGAGCGGCATTTTTAGCAGAAGTCAGTAAAATTATGGCTGCGGCGTTTGACGGGGAAACGGTGCTGCAAAGTGTCGCAGAATTAGCGGTAAATTCGATCGCAGACGGGTGCTGCATTCATTTGACCGAAACGGACTCAAAAGTACGCCAAGTGGCTGTGGCTCACGCAGAACCCTCTGCGGTTGATAAGATTAATAAGTTGAGAATCCGCAGCCCGATCGCCTTTGATGCAGTTAACGGCTATCCGCTGGTAATCCGCACCGGAAAATCCGAACTAATTGCCGAAGTGGATGAAGAAATTTTAGCAGCGGTCGCCGAAAATGCAGCAGAAATCGAAATACTGCGATCGCTCAATATCGGTTCTCACGCTTGCGTACCGCTAAAAGCTCGCGGGCGGATAATGGGCGCGATAACTTGCTTTACGCAGAAGTTTGGCCGCCGCTACAGTGCAGAAGATATGGCGATGCTAGAAGATTTAGCATACCGCGTGGCGATCGCCCTCGACAACGCTAGACTTTACGCAGAAGCCCAACAAGCACTATCCCAAACATCGGAATCCTTCGCCTTAATTGACTCGCTGCTAGAAGCATCTCCCCTAGGGATTTGTTTTCTCGATCGCGAAATGCACTTCATCCGCATCAATCAAGTATTAGCAGAACTCAACGGTTTACCCGCCGAACAGCATCTCGGTGCAGACTTCCGCGAATTGTTTCCCGAATCCGCAGTGCAGTTTGCACCGATAATTCAGCAAGTTTTAGAAACCGGTCAGCCAGTTTTAAACGTAGAAATTAGCGGCGAATCTCAGGGGAAACCGGGCTATTTCGGCTACTGGCTAGCCAACTACTACCCAGTGAAAAATCCCAGGGGAGAAATCATCGGCGCCGGGGTAATTCTCGCAGAAATTACCGCAGCAAAACAAACAGAATTAGCTTTAACAGAAAGCGAAGTGCGTTTCCGCAGCGTAGTAGAATCTAACATGATCGGCATCGGTTTCTGGGATGCCGGCGGCGAAGTTACTGAAGCTAACGACGCCTTGCTGGAAATGATCGGATATACGAGGGAAGACTTAGTTTCAGGACAGATTAGTTGGGTAGAACTCACGCCGCCGGAATACGGAGAACTCGATCGCGCCGCCCTAAAACAAGTCGCAGAATTAGGAAGTTGCGTGCCTTATGAAAAAGAATACATCCGCTCTGACGGCTCGCGCTTCCCAATTTTAGTCGGCGCCGGAAACTTGCAAGGATGTACAGACAAAGGATCGTTCTTCGTGCTCGATATCACCGATCGCAAACAAGCTCAAAACCAGATCCGAGAAAACGAAACACGCATCCGCCGCCAACTAGCAGAACTCGACTTAGTTTACAACACCACACCGGTCGGGCTGTGCTTTCTCGATACCAATCTGCGCTACATCCGCATGAACGAATGCCTCGCTCAGATCAACGGCCGCACGATCGCCGATCACATCGGGCGCACCGTCAGAGAAGCGATTCCCGAAATCGCCGACATGGTAGAGCCGATTTACCGCCAAGTGCTGGCGACGCAAACCCCCGTGCTCGACTTGGAAATTAAGGCCGAAACCCTGCAACAGCCGGGAGTTGTGCGGGATTGGCAAGTCAGCTTTTACCCCGTGTGCGATGAATCGGGAACGCTGTTGGGCGTCAGCAGCGTGGTTGCCGAAATCACCGATCGCAACCAAGCAAAACGGGTAATCCAGCAAAGCGAAGCCATATTCCGGCGACTTTTAGACTCAAATATTTTCGGAGTTGCGATCGGCGATTTTAGCGGCCGCATCGCCTACGCCAACGACTCCCTGCTCAAAATGGTCGGCTACACCCGATCGGAGCAGTTGTCAGGTCAAATGCGCTGGGATAGGATGACTCCCCCCGAATACCTGCACCTAGACGCCAAGGCGGCGCAAGAAATTCGCGATAAGGGAGTCGCAACTCCTTTCAAAAAAGAGTACATTCGCAAGGATGGTAGCCGCGTGCCGATTTTGATCGGCGGGACGATCCTGTGCCCGGACGATCGCGCACCAGAGACGATCGTCGCATTCTACATCGACTTGACCGAAATATCGCGGGTGGAAGCAGAACTCAAAAACAATCAAGAACGCCTGCAAATCGCTCAGCAAGCAGGCAAAATCGGAAGTTTTGAATGGAACGTCCAAACCGGCGAGGTCGCGTCTACGCCGGAGTTAGAGGCTTTGTACGGGCTACCGGCCGGCAGTTTGGACAGCTATAAAACTTGGCTGGAAATGGTGCATCCAGACGATCGCGCTGTTACCGAACAGCAAGTGCAGGCGGCGGCCGCGTCGGGGGAGGAATTAAACATTGAGTTCCGCATCTGCCGCCCGGACAAAAGCGTGGGCTGGATTGCTTTCAGGGCGAAGGTGTTTCCCGACGATCGCGGTTTGCCTTGGCGGACGATCGGGGTGAACGTTGATATCAGCGATCGCAAACAAGCAGAAGAGGCGCGATCGCAAATCAATCAAACTTTGGAAGCGTTGATCCGGGCTTGTCCCCTCGCAATTACCGTTTTGGGCGCCGACGACGGCATCGTCAAAATGTGGAACCCAGCCGCCGAGAGGATTTTTGGCTGGGCCGAATCAGAAGCCGTAGGTCAATTCGTCCCCAGCATTCCCCCAGACAAGCGGGAGGAATTCATGGCGAATTTGGCAGGAATTCGCGAAGGAAAGGCGATCGCGGGCATGGAAACCCAGCGCCAAAGGAAAGACGGAAGCTCGATCGACATCGGTTTGTGGGCGACTCCAGTCCGCGACGGCGAGGGCAATATTAACTGTATGTCCATCCTTGCCGACATCAGCGAGCGCAAGCAAGTCGAGGCAGAACGCGCCATTTTGCTCGATCGCGAACAAGCCGCCAGAGCCCAAGCCGAAGCCATCAACCGCCTGAAAGACGAATTTTTAGCCACTCTTTCCCACGAACTGCGGACGCCTTTAAATGCGATTATGGGCTGGGCGCAGGTACTTCGCAGAGGGAAGTACACGCCAGCGACTTTAGCTTCCGCCGTCGAAGCGATCGAACGTCAGTCGAGGGTGCAGGTGCAGCTAGTCGAAGATTTGCTCGACGTTTCCCGGATCATTCAAGGCAAACTGGCTCTCAAACCCGGCTGGTTCGACATGGTAAAGGCGATCGAAGTTGCTCTGAATTCAGTCAATTTCGCGGCTGAGGGCAAGTCTGTCACCGTTATGCAAGAATTTGACCCCGCAGTCGGCTTGATGTGGGGCGACACCCAGAGGTTACAGCAGGTAGTCTCGAATTTGCTGACTAACGCCGTCAAGTTTACGCCTGCGGGAGGAACTGTCCGACTGCAATTGTCTGCGGTAGCCCTTACCGATTCCCCATCGCCCAATTACGTGCAGATTACTGTCAGCGATACCGGAAAAGGCATTTCTGCGGAATTTTTGCCCTACGTGTTCGATCGCTTCCGACAAGCAGACGGCTCGATTACTAAGGCTGACAGCGGTTTGGGGCTGGGATTGGCGATCGTCCGGCACTTGGTGGAACTCCACGGCGGCACTGTGACTGCGGAAAGTCCGGGTGAAGACAAGGGCGCGACATTCACGGTAATGCTGCCGCTCAAACAGCGTCGAACCAAGCAGCCGCAGTAGAGAGAGAAAAGCAAATTCGGCGATCGGGTTCGATGAACGCACAAATAATATCATTTCCGGAGAGATTCGGATTTGTATGATGTTAAATCATGTAGGGGCGGGTTTTACCAACAATGTTTGCCAAAAACCGACAATCTCAAAAACCCGCCCCCACTTGGGCGGCAAATCCTCATCTTACTTCATTCGGCATTTGATTTATTGTTATAAAAATTGAGCGATCGCACTATCAAACCCTGACACAAAAACCAAAAATAAAGTGCAATATTAATCCCGCTCAACAGCTTCGGAATTCCCTCCAGCAAGCTCGAAACAATCTCGTTTTTAAAAGGCAGCGCTTCTGCAAAAAAGGCAACAAATAACAACCCAATGCCGCTCAACAGTAAAGGATAGGGAGTTAATTTAATTTGCCTCCTAAAAACTAATCCGTAGGCCACTGCCAGCACGGCATAAAATATAACTATTGTCACTTTCGGAAAACCCGCACGTCCCAGGTGAACGTGAGTCCGAAAAACTTCATTGAACAGAAAGCAACCTGCAAACAGTCCCGAATATAAAATAAATCGATTTTCCCGGCGATCGGGCTGAATAATTCTCAGCAATCCCAAGGTAAAAGCGCACACCATTACCGATAAATAAAATAACATTTGGAACGCCAAAAAAAAGAAACCAGCACCCGGATACGTGGCAGAGCAAGGCGGCAAAAATAACCCTTTTACCGAAGAACCGAATAAACTCAGACACCCCGTCACTAACCCAACTACCAGTAAAGTTAAACCGTTGAAAAACAACACAGTTCTGTAATTTGCCATAATTAATAACTAAAAGCTAACAACAGTATATTGCGCGTCAAACAATTTTTTGCTAGGGCTTGTGCACGGGGGTTCAGAAACCGGGTTTTTTACGAAAATACTGCGTTCGTACTCGAAGATTAGGTAAAAAACCCGGTTTCTCTGTCGGAGTGCGTAAGTCCCGATCGTGTTCTTTGAGTAAAGGTGATATCTTCGGTGAAAGGACAAAGTATTGCTGTGTTTCCACAGCAGTCAATTGAAAATCGACAGATATTTAAACAGAGACGCGGGTGGTAGTATTAGTTGAGAAGTCCCGCACGAAGATGACGAACTGAGCTTTACCAACGCCGCCAAGCGATTGAACATTTCCCAACCGCCCCTAAGCAACCAAATTCAAGCTTTAGAGGCCAAATTGGGCGTGACGCTATTCGATCGTCGCCCAGCAGTTCAGCTAACCCCAGCAGGACAGGCATTTTTAGAAGAACCTCGCGCAACTTTGGCACAGTTAGAACAAGCAGTACATAAAACACAGCGCATTCATCAGGGTAAATTGGGCTATTTGACGGTGGGTTTTACCAGTTCGATCGCGAATGGTGTCTTTCCAGAGATGCTGCGAACTTTTCGACAGCAATATCCAGAGGTAAAACTGATTTTGCAGGAAGAACATAGTGCTTTCCTAATTCAGAAATTGCGCGATCGCCAGACTGATATCATTTTTTTCTATCTCTACCACGATATTGCTGAAGCCAATGATTTAGAAACGATGTCTCTCACGCAAGAACCGCTTGTCGCCGTTTTACCCAAAAACCATCCGCTTACAGCCCAATCCAAAATTTCGCTTTCCGACTTAAAAGATCAAGAATTTGTAATGCCCCTTCATCAGGTTGTGGCTGGCTTGTCTGAACAAATTTACCATCTATGTTCGCAAGCAGGATTTGTTCCTAAAGTTGTTCAAACAGCCGTCTTCACGGTTACGATTTTGGGGTTAATTGCAGGCGAAACAGGCATAGGGCATAGGGCATAGGGCATAGGGCATAGGCCGCCGTGGGCATAGGCCGCCGTGGGCATAGGCCGCCGTGGGC